>CAVFND010000014.1:0-14403 GCA_963623615.1 Oscillibacter sp. ER4
TTCCATAGGAGATCTCCTTTCTTTGCAAGAACTTTATAAAGATAATATATACGCTCCGGCAAAGAATGTCAAGAATTTATAAAGCGTTTATAAAGAATTTTTAATGACGGCACGGGATATAAAAACGCAGGAGAGCAGATCATCTGCTCTCCTGTGTGGTTTTTCCGGTTTAACGACAATATTTTTCAATATAGGCGTTCTGGCACTTGATGATGATCTTAATGGCTTCATCGCGGGAGAGAACGTCGCTGACGACGGTCTCCTTGCCCTCAAGGCTCTTGTAGACGCGGAAGAAGTGCTGGATCTCGTTGGCCACGTGGTTGGGCAGCTCGCTGATATCCTGATAGGTGTTGTAGGTCGGGTCCTCGAAGGGGATGGCGATGATCTTTTCGTCGAGACTGCCGCTGTCCTCCATCGTGATAACGCCGATGGGGTAGCACTCCACAAGGCTCAGCGGGCGGATGCACTCAGAGCAGAGCACGAGAACGTCCAGCGGGTCGCCGTCGTCCGCCCAGGTGCGGGGGATGAAGCCGTAGTTAGCGGGATAGTGGGTCGAGGTGTAGAGAATGCGGTCGAGACGCAGCGCACCGGTCTCCTTATCCATCTCGTACTTGTTTTTCGAGCCCTTCTCGATCTCGATGACCGCGAAAAAGTCCTCGGGGCGCACACGCGCCGGTGCAATATCATGCCAAAGATTCATAAAAATTCTCCCTTCGTGAGAAATGGTATTGAGAAAACGCGCAGAAGAATACGCTCCTGCGCGTTTTCACTGACGGAATTTATTTGCTGCTCAGAGCCTCGTCGATGCTCTTGGCGGCGAGCTTGCCCGCGCCCATGGCAAGGATAACGGTGGCAGCGCCCGTGACGGCGTCGCCGCCGGCGTAGACGTTCTGATGAGAGGTGAGACCGGCCTCGTTGACCACGATGCCGCCCTTCTTGTTGACCTCAAGACCCGGCGTGGTGTTCTTGATGAGCGGGTTCGGCGTGGTGCCAAGCGACATGATGACGCAGTCGACCGGCAGATCGTGCTCGCTGCCGACCTTTTCGATCGGACGGCGGCGGCCGGAGGCGTCAGGCTCGCCCAGCTCCATCTCCACGCAGGTCATGGAGGAGACATAGCCCTTCTCATCGCCGTTGATCTTGACGGGGTTGTTGAGCGTCTTGAAGATGATGCCCTCTTCCTCGGCGTGCTCGACCTCTTCGTGACGGGCGGGCAGCTCTTCCATGCCGCGGCGGTAGACGATGTAAACGTCAGCGCCCAGACGCTTGGAGCAGCGTGCGGCGTCCATGGCGACGTTGCCGCCGCCGACGACTGCGACGCGCTTGCCGGCGAGCGGCATGATGGGCGTGTCGGAGCCTTCCTTATAGGCTTTCATCAGGTTGATACGGGTCAGGAACTCGTTGGCGGAGTAAACGCCGCACAGGTTCTCGCCGGGGATGTGCATGAACATCGGAAGACCGGCACCGCTGCCGATAAACACGGCCTCGAAGCCGTACTGGCTCATCAGCTCGTCAATGGAAACAACGCGGCCGATGACCATGTTCGTCTCGACCTTGACGCCAAGCGCCTTGAGACCGTCAACCTCCTTCTGCACGATGGCCTTGGGAAGTCTGAACTCGGGGATACCGTAGACCAGCACGCCGCCGGCAAGGTGGAGCGCTTCAAAGACGGTAACGTCGTAGCCCTTCTTGGCGAGGTCACCCGCGCAGGTGAGGCCGCTGGGGCCGGAACCGATGACCGCGACCTTGTGGCCGTTGGAGACGGGCTTGGCGGGCGCTTCCTGCACGTTTGCATTATGCCAGTCGGCGACAAAGCGCTCGAGGCGGCCGATGCCGACAGGCTCGCCCTTGATGCCGCGCACGCATTTGCTCTCGCACTGCGTCTCCTGCGGGCAGACACGACCGCAGACGGCGGGCAGGGAAGAGGTCTCGTGGATGACCTGATAGGCGCCCTCGTAGTCCTTCTCGATGATCTTCTTGATGAATTCGGGGATCTTGACCTGCACCGGGCAGCCGGAGACGCAGGGATGGTTCTTGCAGTTTAAGCAGCGGGCTGCTTCATCGAGCGCCTGCTCCTCGGTATAGCCGAGCGCGACCTCCAGGAAGTTCTTGTTGCGGACGTTGGGCTCCTGAGAGGGCATTGCATTCTTCTTTAAACTCATGTTAGGCATGTTACTGAACCTCCTTGCTGAACAGGTTGCAGGTCTCTTCGTATTTGTGGCGCTCCCAGTCGAAGTACATCTTGCCGCGCTTGAGACTCTCGTCCCAGTCGACCTTGTGACCGTCGAAGTCCGGGCCGTCGACGCAGGCGAACTTCGTCTCGCCGCCGACGGTGAGGCGGCAGCCGCCGCACATGCCGGTGCCGTCGACCATGATCGGGCTCATGGAGACGGTGGTGGGGATGCCATAGGGCTCGGTGGTCTTGGACACGAATTTCATCATGATGGCAGGGCCGATGGCGAAGATCTCGTCATACTGGTTGCCCGCGTCGATGAGCGCCTTGAGCGCATCGGTGACAAGACCCTTCTCGCCGTAAGAGCCGTCGTCAGTCATCAGCTTCAGAACGCTCGAAGCCGCGCGGAACTTGTCTTCAAGAATGACAAGATCCTTGTTCTTGAAGCCGACGACCGCGTGGACTTCCGCGCCGCAGTCGTGGAACTTCTTCAAAACGGGGTAAGCGATGGCGCAGCCGACGCCGCCGCCCACGACGCAGACCTTCTTCTTGCCTTCGGTCTCGGTCGGGCGGCCCAGCGGGCCGACGAAGTCCTGAATGTACTCGCCCTCGGCTTTATGTCTGAGCTTTTCGGTGGTAGCGCCGATTGTCTGCACGATGATGGTGACGGTGCCCTTTTCCCGATCATAGTCGTGGATGGTGATGGGGATACGCTCACCGTTTTCATCGACGCGCAGGATGATGAACTGGCCGGGCTCGGCCTTCTTTGCCACCATCGGCGCCTCGATCTCGTAGAGGGTCACGGTGGGCTTGAGCGCTTCTTTCTTCACGATGCGATACATGAACGATTCTCCTTTTTGTGTGAGATTCAACGCCGTACCGTCCGGGGAGAACGGTGGGCGGGGTTCCGGAACGCGATGCCGGAGATCTTGAAATTACTATATCATGAAAGTTTTCTTGCGTCAACGAATGCTAAAATTCTAACAATGCAGGAAAACTTGCATTTACGAAAAATGCTTGCAAAAAACTAAAGCAGCGTCACACTGCGGCTTTCGGTGCTGATAAGGCCTTTTTCGCGCATCTTGCGCATCTCGCGCATCATGGCGCTGCGGTCAGCACTGATGTAATCGGCGAGCATGCTGAGGGAAAACGGCAGGGGGAACGTCCTGCTGCCGTGCTCGTCGGACTGCTGCTCGAAAAAGCACAATAGCTTTTCGCGGATCGAGCGGCACGCAAGCACTTCGACCCGGCGGCTCAGATGCAGGGATTTTTTCGAGAGCAGCTGAAAGAGGTTCGTCACGACCTGGCTGTGGCAGGCGCAGGCGTTTTCGCACCGCTTTGTGATCTGGTCATAGCGCATGAAGATGATGCGGCAGTCCTCGCGGCACTCGATGAGCGCGCTGCCGTCGCGAAAGCCGGTGAACGCCAGCTCCTCGCCAAAGACGTTGCCCTCGTCCATGTCCTCAAGCACGGTGCGGTTGCCGTCGGCATGCAGGCGCAAAAGCGCCGCGCTGCCCGAGAGCAGCACGCCGATCATATCCTGCTGCTGCCCGCAGGTGAGGATGGCCTGTCCTGCGCTGAAGCGCTGCTCGTAAGCGCTGAAGCAGCGCAGCATATTTTCGCACGATACTTCGTCTACGCCTGTAAACAGCGCAGAATCGCGGCAGTCCATCGCTTTCCCTCCCGTAAGGCTTGCTGCCCTGCCGGTGCAACATCGCCGTTTGCCTATTGCATTATCATATACCAGAGAGGGAAAAAAGTAAATGACAATTTCGCGAAAAAATCGGACAAAAAAGCGTGCGATCCCTGTAAAAAAGCATCCGCCTTATTTGGCGGATGCTTTGTCTTTGGCTTTGCGCGCATAGTCGTAAAACACCTGCGCGATGGGCGACAAAATGCTGTTTTTGTGCTTGACGATATAGAGCTGACGGCGGAAGCGCGAATCGGGGAACGGGAAAGAGAGGAGCTTTCCGAACTGAACATAGTCCTGCGCGGCGCTCTGCGCAATGAGGCCGACACCTAAGCCCTCGCTGACCATCTGCTTGACGCTCTCGGTCGAGCGGATCTCGACCGCGGTACGCAGCTGGGCAATGTCGATGCCGAGCTCGCTCAAAAGTTCCTTACCCGCCTGATACGTGCCGCTGCCCTTTTCGCGGCTGATGAACGTCTCCTCCTTGAGCTGCTCAATGGGGAAGGGCTTGCCTGCAAAGGCCTGATACTTTTCGGTGTTGGGTGTGATGAGCACCATCGGGTCGCTGGCAAAGTCCTGATAGACGCACTTGTGGCTTGCCACCATCGTGCCGCAGAAGCCGATCTCCACGCTGCGCGTGGCTACGAGCTCCACGACCTTGGGGCTGTCCTCCATCTGAATATTGAAGGTGATGTCCGGATAGCGGGCGCGGAAGTCCTGCAAAAGGTGCGGCAGATAGTACTGGCTCGGCACCGTGGAGGCCGCGATGGAGATCGTGCCCTTCATCTCCTGCGAGAAGTTGCGCAGCGCGATGGCCGCATTCTCGCGCACCTGTAAGATCTCCTTGGCGTATTTGTAGAGGAGTTTGCCCGCGTCGGAGGGGTAGGTCTCCTTCGTGGTGCGGACGATGAGCTTGATATTCAGTTTTCTCTCCAGTGCGGAGACGTGCGAGCTGATGGTCGGCTGCGTCAGGTGCAGCAGCTCCGCGGCGCGGGAAAAGCTGCAATTTTCGACTACGTAGACGAACGCTTCGAGCTCTTTGATATCCATATCAATGTCCATGAAGTTCCCCCGTCAGACCGGCAAAAGCAAAATGTTTTGCGTTGATAATGCGTTGAATGTTTATCTTTTAACAGTATACACAGTTTGCTGCCGTTTGTCCAGAGAGGGAAACGACATTTTGCAGGATTTTATGCATTTTTTGCCCGCGCGATGCACCGCGCGGGCAAAAATAACGACTTACTGCTTTTCCTGCGCCAGCGCTTCGCTCAGCGCGATGGCGAGCTGGTCGGGGCAGGAGGTATTCTTGAAGCCGCAGCGGATGCCGCGCATGCGCGCGATGGCGTCTTCAGCCTTCATGCCTTCGACCAGGCGCGAAATGCCCTGCAGGTTGCCGTTGCAGCCGCCGATGACCTCCACGCTCTTGATGGTGTGGTCGTCGCCCAGCTCAATGTGCATCTCCTTGGAGCAAACGCCTTTGGTGCGGTAGTTATAAGTCATTTCTATCTCTCCTTTTCTGATAGTCCGCGCCAATCATAGCACATTTGACCCGCGTTCGCAAGGGATGCGCCGAAAAAGGAAAGAAAAAGAAGATGCGGCAATTCAGGGTGGTATTCCGCGAACAGCTGTGCTATAATTATCCTGTTAGAATATTGTCATCAGAGAACAAAACGCAAAAGGAGTTGTTTTTCATGTCAGTTTTGACCGCCGTTCTTCTCGGCCTTGTGCAGGGAATCGCGGAATTTTTACCGATCTCGTCCTCCGGCCATCTCGCCATCGCGGAGCATTTGCTGAATATGCAGGGCGCGAGCATCGTCCCCGACTTTTTCGATGTGCTGCTCCACCTCGGCACGCTCGTCGCGGTGTTTGTCGCCTACTGGGGCGATATCCGCGACATGATCGTGGAATTTTTCGCCGGCATCGGCGACCTTGCCCATCACCGCACGCCGAACCCCGTGCCGCCGGCAAGACGGCTGATCCTTCTCATCATCGTGGGCACGCTGCCGCTTTTCGTCATGGTGCCGTTTCGCCATTTTTTCACGGGGCTGAGTGATAACATGTACTTTATCGGCGGCGCGCTGATCGTCACGGGTATCCTGCTCTTTGCGAGCGACCGCGTACGCCGCGGCCGCAAGACCGAAAAGACCGCCACAATGCTCGACGCGCTGTTTGTCGGCGTGGGGCAGGCCATCGCGCTGTGCCCGGGTATCTCCCGCTCCGGCATGACGATCACGACGGGCTGCTTTACGGGTTTTGAACGCAAATTCGCCGTGCGCTTTGCGTTCCTGCTCTCCATTCCCGCGGTGCTGGGCGCGAACATCCTGTCGATCAAGGACGCGATCGAAGCGGGCATCGATTGGTCCAGCGTACCGGTGTATCTCATTGGCGTCGTTGTCGCGGCGGTGTCCGGCTACGCCTGCATCCGCCTGCTGCGCTATGTTGCCGACAAGGGCCGCTTCGGCGCGTTTGCCTATTACTGCTGGGCCGCCGGCGCGCTGACGCTGGTGCTCACGATCCTGCACTAATTTTTTGATTCTGAGGTGAATCATGGCACAACAGAAGAAAAAAAACACCACAACCAAAAAGAAAACGACGAGCTCGTCGCGCTCTTCATCTTCCGGCAAGCGCACGGCGAAAAAGGATCAGAAGCGCCCCATCCGCCGCGAGGTCGCGGGTGCGATCCTGCTGGTGCTGGCGCTGTGCATGGGCTTCAGCTATTTCCAGTCGGGCGCGTGGCTGCTCGATAAGCCCGCGCAGCTGTGCCGGTCGCTCTTTGGCTGGGGCTATTACCTCGTCGCGCCCGCGCTGCTGCTGGGGAGCTACATTCTGCTCTTCCACCGTGGGCGGAACGTCGCGTCCTGCCTTGTCGGCACGGCGCTGCTGCCGGTCGTGTTCGGCGCGATCATGCACATCGCCCTCTGCAAAGAAGAGTATGTCAACATGGACGGCATCCTGAAGCTCCTGTGGACGAGCGGCAACGCGCTCAAATCCGGCGGCGCGGTGTCTGCGTCGCTTGCGATCATGCTGGTGCTGCTGGTGAAAAAGGTGCTCGCGATGATCCTGCTCGTCGTGCTGTTCGTCGCGTTCTTGATGATGGCGTTCAGGCTCACGCCTGCCGCCGTGATCGAAGCCGTGCGCTCGCACGAACGCGTCCCCTATGAGCCGGAAGAGGAAGACGAGCTCCCGCCGCAGCGCGTCCATGCGCCGCGCCGCAGCGCACCGGCCCACACACCGGACGCCGCCATCGACATTCCGCTCGACGGCGAGGAGCGCGTCATCAAGAAGAATCCTTCGGGCGGCTTCTTCCGCAAGAAGTCCGACAACATTAAGAGCCCCGACGAGCTGTTAGTGGGCGGAAGCGCCGCGGAGGCGAAGACCACCGCGCCCGTTTCTCCCGCTGCTGCGCCGTCCGCTCCTGCTAAGCCCGTGACGGTGGAGGCCGACGACTTCGATCTGCCGCCGTTTGATACAGCGCCGAGCGCTCCCGTGAGCGCGCCCGCGCCGGTCGTCCCGACGCCTGCGCCCGTCACGCACACGCCGTTTGCCGCACCCACGCCGAGCGTGCAGAGCGCACCTGCCGCCGCGGCAGCCGCGGCGGCTCCTGCCGTGCTGACCGACAAGCAGGAAGATAAGCTCCGCCGCGCCGAGGTCGACGCGGCGCGCGAGGAGGTCACGCGCGAGATCGAGGGCGGCGGAGCGCAGCCCCAGCCCCCCGCGTATCAGTATCCGCCCATCACGCTCTTAAAAGAGGGCAGCGTGACGAACGCCGCCGAGGCGGGCGCGGAGCTGCGCAACAACTCCCGCCGTCTGGCGCAGACGCTCACGAGCTTCGGTGTGGACGCCCAGCCGGGCGATGTGGTGCGCGGCCCGTCGGTCACGCGCTATGAGTTCACGCTCAGCCAGGGCGTGAAGCTCTCGAAGATCACGAATTTGCAGGACGATATCGCCCTCGCGCTCGGCGCGAGCGGCGTGCGCATCGCGCCGATCCCCGACAAGATCTCCGTCGTCGGCGTCGAGGTGCCGAACAAGCTCGTCTCGCCCGTCAGCATCCGCACGGTGCTCGAATCTACGGAGTTCACCACCCATCCCTCCACCACGGCCTTTGCCGTCGGCAAGGACATCAGCGGCAAGAACATCGTCGGCAATATCTCGAAGCTCCCGCATGTGCTCATCGCCGGTACGACGGGCTCCGGTAAGTCCGTGTGCACGAACTCGCTCATCGTTTCGATGCTCTATAAGTCGACGCCCGAAGAGGTGCGCTTCATCATGGTCGACCCGAAGATGGTCGAGCTTGCGCCCTACAACGGCATTCCGCACCTGCTCATCCCCGTTGTCACCGACCCGAAGAAGGCTGCGGGCGCGCTGCAATGGGCCGTGTACGAGATGATGAAGCGCTACAAGATGTTCTCCGAGCACAACGTCAAGGACCTCGCCTCCTATAATAAGGTGGCGGAAACGGACGAAACGCTCAAAAAGCTGCCGAGCGTCGTCGTTGTCATCGACGAGCTGGCCGACTTGATGCTCGTCGCGGCGAAGGAGGTCGAAGAGTCAATCTGCCGCGTGGCGCAGATGGGCCGCGCCGCGGGCATGCACCTGGTCATCGCGACGCAGCGTCCGTCCGCGGACGTCATCACGGGCCTGATGAAGGCCAACATCCCGAGCCGCATCGCGTTTGCGGTCGCCTCCGCGATGGAATCGCGCATCATCCTTGATACTGCAGGCGCGGAAAAGCTCGTCGGCCGCGGCGACATGCTCTATGCCCCGCTCGGCGAGGGCAAGCCCAAGCGCGTGCAGGGCTGCTTCATCTCGAGCGAGGAAATCGAGCGTGTGGTCAACTTCGTCAAGGAAAACGGCGAGACGGACTATGACGAATCCGTCATCGACAAGATTAACGCCGCCGTCGCCGAAAAGGAGAAGGGCAGCGGCAAGGGCGGCGGCAATGCCGCGCCAGAGCAGAGTGCCGCCGACGAGGCAGACGAGCTGCTCCCCGCCGCGATCGACGTGGTCATGGAGACCGGACAGGCGTCCGTCTCGATGCTTCAGCGCAGACTGAAGCTCGGCTATTCGCGCGCGGCGCGCATCGTCGACGAGATGGAGACGCGCGGCATCGTGGGCCCGTTCGAGGGCTCAAAGCCCCGCCAGCTGCTCATCACCAAGGAGCAGTGGCAGGAGCTTAAGATGAAGGGCGCCTACGGCGCGACGCCGCCGGAAGCGGAGGAGCTTCCGCCGCCGGACGAGGGAAACTGAATCAAGACAAAAGCGCCGCAGATGAACTTCATCTGCGGCGCTTTTTTGCGCACGTTTGGTTCCCCACGCACATGAGGCGCATAGACTGTCGGGGAAGAAGAAATAGGGGAGGAGATCGACATGGCCTATTCCGACAGGGAACTGCTCGCGCGCCTCATCGAGTGCGAAGCGGGCGGCGAGGGCGAGAATGGGATGAAAGCCGTGGCGAGCGTTGTGATGAACCGCGTGCGCGCCACGGGCGGCGAATACGCACGCGTGGGGCAGGGCAGCATCCGTAATATCATCTTTCAGCAGGGACAGTTTGTCTGCGCGAGCGAGACCGAACACGGCACCTACAACCCGCAGAACATCTACAACATGCGCCCGACCGATATCCATTACGAGATCGCGGACTGGGCCATCGCGGGCAACCGATTGAACGGCCTCGGAACGGCGCTGTGGTTCTTTAATCCGTTTTCGCCGTCCTGCCGCGCGAATTTTCCCTCGAATGTGGGGACGTTCGTCATGCGCATCGGCGACCACTGTTTTTATAATCCCACCGCCGCGTATTACGACACCTGAGAAAAGCAAATCAGCAGCAACGGGAAAGGGAGAGGACGTTTTTATGATCCAGATGGGGAAAAGCATGCCGTGCCTTTATGAGGAGATGGCTGCCGTGCCCGCCATGGCGAGCGCGCAGCAGAGCGGCAACAGCAGCAATAGCAATAATAACAACAATAATAACGCGAGCCAGAGCTATGAGGAAATGCTCGGCGGTTCATCGGGGGCAGGGAGCATGTCGCTCGTGCCGCAGGGCGGCGCAAACGGGCAGTTCCAGCCCACGCCCGACAAGATCGAAGAGTCGCAGACCGTCGACAAGATGGCCTACAATTCGTGGAAGGGGATGCTCGCGCGCAACATCGGCCGCGCGGTCATCGTGAGCTTCCTTGTCGGCTCGCAGAACACGGTCGTGGCGGTCGGCACCCTGCAGGAGGTCGGAAGCGACTATATCACGCTGTTCCACCCCGGCCGCAGCGCCTACATCACCGCTGACATCTACTCCATCCGCTTCGTGGAGTTCCCGCAGGGAAACAACGTGGTCACATTAAATTAAAAAGGGACGCTTTCGCGTCCCTTCCTTTTTGTTTTCGCGTCCGCAGACGCGAAAGAATTTTGATCGTCGATCGCCGCGACCGGTGTGTGGTGATCGACACCTCTCGCTTCGCTCCGCGCGTGTCGCGGCCGCCTCAAGCGGCAAGGCACGAAGCGGAGTACAGTCTTTCTCAAAAAAGCGGCTTTGCCGCTTTTTTGAAGTACTTAGAATCTGCGTCTCCGGCCTCGGTAGCCGCCGTGTGCCGCGCCGCGGCGGCGGTGGCCGTAGCGACGGCGGCGGGAGAACATCGTCACATAGACGACGAGCGCGATGATGAGCAATACCACCGCGATCAGCAAAATGCGGACGAGCGGCTTTGCGAAAAAGTCGGACACGCGGCGCTGCGCCGTCAGGAACCACGAGGCCGACACATCGTTCAGCGCTAAAAGATCGGTCTCGGCATAGACTTTGCCGTTGTAGGAGAGCGTCAGCTTGCCGAGCACGTCGCCCGCGGAGACGGGCGCGTCGACCGTGTCGTTTGTGAGCGTCACGGTGCGCTCAAGCATGTCGGGCTCAACGTTGTCGGGCAAAAGGCAGGAGATATCCTCCGCCGCGTGGGTCGAAACGTAGCTTGCCTCGCTCGACAGCGCGACAGGCACCTCCTGTACAAGGTCGGAGGAGGAGAGAACGTCGCGGAGGACGAAGTTGTCAAAGCCCCAGTCAAACATGCGCGACGTTTCGGAGAAGCTGCGCGTCTGGATGGTCACGCCGTCCTCAAGCGTCACGCGCTCCGCGCCCAGCACCACGCTGATCATGTGGCGGCTGCCGCGCAGGGCAGACGAGATGAGGCAGTAGCCTGCCTCGGGAGTTGAGCCGGTCTTGATGCCCTGCGCGTCGCGGTACACGTAGCCGCGGGCGCGCCAGTTGGAGATGAGGAAGTTTGTCGAATGCAGCTCACGCGGCTTGTCGGTCATGTTCGTGGCGGGCACGGTATAGCTCTTGGAGTTGCAGATCTCCATGAACTTGTCGTGCTTCATCGCCTCGCGCGTGATGAGGTAGAGATCCCACGCGGTCGTGTAGTGCTGGGAATTGTGAAGGCCCGTGGCGTTGGCGAAGTGCGTGTGCTCGCAGCCGAGCTCCGTCGCGCGCTCGTTCATGCGCGCGACAAAGGCGTCGACCGAGCCGTAGAGCGTTTCGCCCAGAATGTTGCACGCCTCGTTTGCCGAGACAATGAGCATGCAGTTGAGCAGCTGCTCGACCGTCATCGTCTCACCGGGGACGATGTTCGCCGTGCTGCCGTCGCTTGACAGCCCTTCGAACGCCGTCTCCGTCGCGGTGACGGAATCGGTCAGCGCGATCTTGCCCTCGTCAATGGCCTCGAACACCAGCAGCGCGACCATCACCTTCGTGAGCGAGGCGGGATAGTTTTCCTGATGGGCGTTCTTTTCATAGAGAATTTCGCCCGTGTCGGCCTCGATGAGAAGACCGGCCTTCGCGTCGAGATCGAAGTCCTCATAGGCGTCGGCGCTCGGCAGCGAAAAGAGCGGGAGCAGGAGCGCAAAGGATAAAAAAAGTGAAAACAGGCGGCGTTTTTTCATGGAAATATACCTCGTTGTATGATACAATCAAATATGGAACACAGTGAAGAGGAGCGCGCCGTTCGGCACGCTTCGACATCAGTATAACAAAAAAGGCAGGCGAGCGCAACCGTGGAAAAGGAAGAAAAGAAAACCAAAATCAGCGGCGTCTACCTTGTGCTCGCCGCGCTGACGGCGCTGTTTGCCGTTTCGCTCGTTTTTCTGCACAAAACGGCCTACGAGGGTGTCTCGCACGGGAATTACACCGTGACAACGCAGGACAAGACCGACGAGATCACCGCGCCCACGCGCGTTGTGACGCTCGTGAACGTCAACACCGCGACGGCGGAGGAGCTTGAAACGCTGACGGGCATCGGCCCGTCGCTCGCGCAGGCAATCATCGACTACCGTGCAGAGCACGGCGATTTTACGGCGGCAGAGGACCTTTTGAACATCAAGGGGATCGGAGAGGCGAAGCTCGAGGGCTTCCGCGCGGAGATCACATTCACGGAGGAGAATGGCAATGAAAATTCTGGTGGTTGACGATGAGCAGCTTCTCGTCAAGGGCATGAAATTCAATCTGGAAAACGAGGGCTACACGGTCGAGACCGCCTACGATGGCGCGACCGCCATCGACATGGCGAAAAGCGGCGGGTTCGACCTCATCATCCTCGATCTGATGATGCCGCAGGTGGACGGGCTGACGGCCTGCATGCGCATCCGCGAATTTTCCAATGTGCCGATTATCATGCTGACCGCCCGCAGCGAGGACACCGACAAGATCATCGGCCTTGAGTCCGGCGCGGACGACTACATCACAAAACCGTTCAACATCTTAGAGCTCAAAGCGCGCATCCGCGCGCTGCTGCGCCGCGCGAACGCGGCCCCGCAGCAAAAGCAGCCCGAAACGCTCCTGCTGACCGCGGGTGGCATCACGCTCGATCCCGAGCAGCGCGTCGCCGTCAAAGACGGCGAGATCGTCGAGCTCACAGCCAAGGAATATGACCTCATCGAACTTCTTGTCAAGAATCCGCGCCGCGTTTACTCGCGCGAGAATCTGATGGACCTTGTCTGGGGCTACACCTACGCGGGCGACTACCGCACGGTGGATGTGCATATCCGCCGCCTTCGCGAAAAGCTCGAGGAAAACCCCGCCGCGCCGCGGCACATCCTGACAAAGTGGGGCGTGGGATACTATTTGAAAGACTGAGATATCAGTAAAGAAAAAAGAAAGGGGGCAGCGCCGTGCAGATGCATGCGAGCCTGCAGCGAAAATTCAGCTTCAGCTATATCGCCATCATTCTGGCGGTGCTGATCCTGCTGAACACATATCCGCTCATCACGTCGGAAAACCTGGCGTTCCGCTCTAAGCAGAGCTCGCTGCAGGGCAGCGTCTCCGTGATGGTGACGGCGCTCTCGGGTCTTGAGAAACTGAGCGAGGAAAACGTCGCGGGTGCGATGACGCTCGTGGAGGAGACGGGCATCTCCCGCGTGCTTGTGACGGACGCCGCGGGCCGCGTGCTGTATGACACGCGCGAGACCGACGGCGCGATCGGCCGCTACGCTTTTTATACAGAGCTTGTGCAGGCGCTGCGAGGGGAGGACGTCTTCTACACTGAGTTTTCGGACAAGGCGTTCAAGAGCCGTGCGGCCTCGCCGGTCATCTACCACAGCCAGACCATCGGCGCGGTCTACGCCTATGAATACGACACCGAGCAGGCGGAGCTGCTGCTGTCCTTGCAGCGCAATCTCCTGACGATTTCGGCAGTCGTGCTGGTATTCGCCGGCGGCATCAGCGTGCTTTTATCCCGCGTGCTGACGCGGCGCTTCGGCGTGCTGACCGACGCCATCCGCAAGATGCGCGAGGGCTCGTACAGCCACCGCGCCGAGGTCGGCGGGAACGACGAGATCAGCGAGCTTGCCGCCGAGTTCAACGACATGGCCGACCGCTTGCAGACGACCGAGGATGCGCGCCGCCGCTTTGTGTCGGACGCGAGTCACGAGCTCAAAACGCCGCTCGCAGGCATCCGCCTTTTGTCCGACTCCATCTTGCAGACGGAGAACATGGATGCGCAGACCGTGCGCGAATTCGTCGGCGACATCGAGCAGGAGTCCGAGCGTCTGGCACGCATCACGGAAAATCTGCTGCGCTTGACGCGTCTGGACAGCGGCATGCTGCCCGAGACGCAGCGCGTCGACCTCTCGTCCGTCATGGCGCGCGTGGTGCGCATGCTGCGCCTCGTGGCTGAGGAAAAGCAGGTCGACCTCTCGTATGAGATTCGCCGCGAGGGACAGACCCTCGCGAGTGAGGATGAAATTCACGAGATCATCTACAACCTGACGGAAAACGCCATCAAGTATAACCGCCCCGGCGGCTTTGTGAAACTGCTGCTTGCGGGCGATGAAAAGGACTGCCTTTTGATCGTCAGCGACAACGGCATCGGCATTCCGGAAGCGGACATGCCCCGCATTTTCGACCGCTTCTACCGCGTGGACAAGATGCGCTCGCGCGCTGCGGGCGGCACGGGCCTTGGCCTTTCCATCGCCGCCGACACGGCGCGCCGCCGCGGCGGCAGCATCGAGGTCAGCGCCCGCGAGGGCGGCGGCACGGTGTTCACCGTGCGCCTGCCGCGCTGCGAAGAGG
>CAVFND010000015.1:0-14213 GCA_963623615.1 Oscillibacter sp. ER4
ACGAGGGGCACGTCGGGGTCGAGGCGGAACGCGCTCGAGTTATCGACGAACACCGCGCCCGCCTTGACGATCGCGGGGGCAAAGTGCTCGGCAATGTCGTTCTCCGCCGCGCCGAGGACGATGTCGAGACCTTCAAAAGCGTCGTCCGACGCCTCGACAATGGTATATTCCTGTCCCTTGAAGCGCACGCTGCCGCCCGCGCTTCTGGCGCTGGCGATGGGACGGAGCGACGCGACGGGGAAATCGCGCTCTTCCAGAATCTTGATCATTTCCTGACCGACGGCGCCCGTGGCGCCGAGAATACCGACATTGACCTGTTTCATTACACTACATTCTCCTTTACAAAACTCTTATACAGGACACGGATGGCCTGTTCGAAATCTTTTTCTTCCACGCCCACGATGATGTTGAGCTCTTCGGGGCCCTGCGTGATCATGCGGATGTTCACGCCGTTTTCGCCGAGCTTGGCGAAGATCTTACCGGAAACGCCGGGACGGTACGCCATCTTGCGGCCGACGGCGGCGACGATGGCGATGTGCTCCGTTACGGTTATCTTATTCGGCTGCACTTCCTTTTGCAGCTCGCCCAGCATTTCGTAGAGCGAGCGCGATACCTTGTCGGACGAAACGACGAGCGAGACGTTGTCGATGCCGGACGGGAGGTACTCGACGTTGACCTCATGCTTGGCGAGCACGTTGAGAATTTTCAGAAGCGAGCCCGCTTCGCTCGATATGCCGGTCTTGGCGATGGTGATGATGGAAAAGCCCTTCTTGCCGGCGATACCGGTGATGAAGCCGCCCTCTTCCATCTCGTCGCCGATGGACTCCAGGATCATCGTGCCGGGATGGTCGGGCGCGTTGGTGTTGCGGATGTTGAGGGGGATGTTTTTCTCACGCACGGGGAAGATCGTGCCCTCGTGCAGGACCTGTGCGCCGATGTAGCTCAGCTCGCGCAGCTCGCTGTACGTCACGCGGCGGATGGGCTCGGGATCGTCGACGATGCGCGGGTCGGCCATCAGGATGCCGGAGACGTCCGTCCAGTTCTCGTACACGTCCGCGCCGAGCGCCGCCGCCGCGAGCGCGCCGGTGATATCGCTGCCGCCGCGGGAGAACGTGCGGATGTGCCCGTCGGGCATCACGCCGTAAAAGCCCGGGATGACGACCTTGCGGTCCTCGGCGAGGGAGCGCAGCGCCTCGTAGGACGAATCCTGATCGACGGTGCCGTCGAACTTGAACTTGATCCAGCGGGCGGCGTCAACAAACTCATAGCCGAGGTATTCGGCCATCAGCCGCGCGGAGAAGTATTCGCCGCGCGAGGCGAGCTCGTCCTGGCTGATGCCGTTTTTCATCTTGTCCCACAGCGCGTCGAACTCGCTGTCGAGGCTGATGCTGAGGCCGCATTCGGCGATGATCTCGTTGTAGCGGTCGCGGATCATGGCGAAGATGTCCTCGCACGAAACGCCGTACTTGATATGCGCGGCGCAGAGATAGAGAAGATCGGTAATCTTGTGGTCGCCGGAAAAGCGCTTGCCCGGTGCGGAGACGATGACCACGCGGCGGGCGGGGTCGGCTTCCACGATGGACTTGACCTTGGCGAACTGGCGGGCGTCGGCGAGCGACGAACCTCCAAATTTCAAAACTTTGAGCATGGAAATTATTCCTCTTCGGCCGCGCGGCGCGCAAGCAGCGCGTGCGGGTCGTCCTTTCGGTAAGATTCATAGGCGTCGAACGCCTCGCGGGCGCTGCACTCGCGGACGAAATATTCGCCCATGCAGCGGAATAACCACTTGCCCTGCGTGCCGGAGAGGTTCACCGAGCAGGGAGTGAAGGAATCGGCATAGAAGCTGCGGCAGCCCGCGGCGACGTCGAGACAGTCGCGCATCACGTTCGAGCCGGTCGGATAGCCGCCCGCGCCCGCGCCGGAAAAGCTCTGCTTGCCAAAGCGCGATGCGAACAGCGTGACAAGGTTGCCGGTGCCGTCGGTGTGCGCCTCGGGCACGGAGGAGGGGAAGAGCGTCGGGCAGACGAACGCGGCGACGGAATCGCCGTTTTTCTCCGCACGGGCGATGAGCTTGTAGGTGAGCCCCTCGTCCTTGGCCTTGGCGATGTCCGCCGCGCTGATGGACGAAATGCCGACGCAGGGGATGTCCTCTTCCTGGATGTTCACGCCGAAGGCAAGGTCGGCGGAGAGGACGATCTTGCGGCGCGCGTCCAGACCTTCGACGTCCGCGGTGGGGTCGGCCTCGGCATAGCCGAGCTCCTGCGCCTTGCGGAGAGCGGGCGCGTAATCCTCGCCGTAATTTGTCATGGCGGAGAGCATGTAGTTCGTTGTGCCGTTCAAAATGCCCTCGACGGCCTTGATCTCGTCAAGCTCGGACGCGCGGGAGAGGGAGGTGAGCCAGGGGATGCCGCCGCCCGCGGCAGCGGTGCAGCGCAGCGCCACGCCTTTTTCCTTGGCAAGGGAGGTGAGCTCTTCAAAGTGGGCGCACATGAGCTGCTTGTTCGCGGTGACAACGTGCTTGCCCGCGCGCATGGCCGTGCAGAGGTAGCTGTACGCTGGCTCGATGCCGCCCATAACTTCCACTACAATATCAATCGAGGGATCGCGCACGATCTCGTCATAATCGGCGGTCACGGTGCATGTGAGCTCCGGACGGGGACGGAGGGAGAGAACGGCTGCAACGTGCAGATCAGTTCGCCCCTCGCACAGCTTATAAAAATGGGAACCGACGGTGCCGAAGCCCAGCAGCGCAATATTCACGGGGAATGACCTTCTTTCTTTTTGGGATACTCCGTCAAGTGCGGACGAATTTGTGACTTACGCTGAATTTGTCTCCACGAGAAAAACACTTGACTTTTTGATGGAAACAATATAACATAGCGTTTGTGAAAATACAATAGGGAAAATAAAAAACTTTTCCCATGGGATACAGGAGGAAACATCCATGCAGTATCAGAGCACGCGCGATAAAAATTTAAAGGCCAGCAGCGCGCAGGCCATCTTGAACGGTCTTGCCCCCGACGGCGGCCTTTACACGATGTCGTCCTTTGACGAGGTCAAGTTCGACTATACTACTGTATTAAATATGGACACGATGTCCATGTCGACGAAGATCTTATCCAAGCTCCTGCCTGACTTTTCGGAAGCGGAGATGGCAAAGCTCGTCCACGACGGCTACACCGGCAAGTTCGAGACCGACCACCTGACCCCGACCGTCCCCGTGGGCGAGGACTTCATTCTTGAGCTTTTCCGCGGGCCGACGAGCGCTTTTAAGGATGTGGCGCTTTCGATGCTGCCGCGCCTGATGACCGCGTCGAAGGAAAAGCTCGGCGTGGACGATGAGATTCTGATCCTGACCGCCACGTCCGGCGACACCGGCAAGGCGGCGATGGAGGGCTTCTGCGATGTGCCGGGCACGAAGATCATCGTTTTCTACCCCCACGGCGGCGTGAGCGCCGTGCAGCAGGCGCAGATGGCGACGCAGGCGGGCGAAAACGTCTGCGTGTGCGCGGTGCGCGGCAACTTCGATGACGCGCAGACCGGCGTGAAGAAGATCTTCTCCGCCGTCAGCAGCAAAAAACTGCTCGAGGGCAAGGGCGTTCGCCTATCCTCCGCCAACTCCATCAACATCGGCCGCCTCGCCCCGCAGGTCGTCTATTATTATAGAGCGTACGCCGACCTTGTGCAGGCGGGCCGCATCCAGCCGGGCGACAAGGTCGACTACGTTGTGCCGACCGGCAATTTCGGCGATATCCTTGCGGGCTACTTCGCCAAGGAGATGGGCCTTCCCGTCGGCAAGCTCGTGTGCGCGTCCAACGCCAACAACGTGCTGACCGACTTCCTGCGCACGGGCCGCTATGACCGCCGCCGCCCGTTCTACAAGACTGCGTCCCCCTCGATGGACATTCTCGTCTCCAGCAACTTGGAGCGCCTGCTCTACCTCCTCTCCGGCGACGACAAGCTCATCGCGGATTTAATGAAGCAGCTCAGTGAAAACGGCGAATATGAGGTACCCTCGGACATGCTCGAAAAGCTGCAAGAGCTCTTCTGGGCAGGCTTCTGCGACGACGAGGGCGCGAAGGCTGCCATCGGAGAGGTTTGGAAGGACGACCACTACCTCTGCGACACGCACACGGCGGTCGCCTGGGACGTGGCGCAGCAGTATAAGCAGGCAAACCCCGAGCACAACGCCGTCGTCGTGCTCTCCACCGCCTCTCCTTATAAATTCCCCGCCGCCGTGCTCGAGGGCATCGGCGAGAAGGCCGAGGGCGACGAATTCGACGTGATGGAGCAGCTCCACAAGGTTACGGGTGTGCCCGTGCCGAAGAATCTCGCCGGCCTCCGCAGCCGCGAAGTGCGCCACCGCGACGTGATCGGGCAGGAGGAAATGCTTTCCTACGTGCTCGACAAGGCCGAAAAGAAGATTTGGTAAAAAAATTAAACTATCTGTCCAAAATGATAAAAAAGCCGATGTGCAGCAAAGTGCACATCGGCTTTTTTTGCCGTAATATGGGCGATTCTGCGCGGAAGATGCAGAAATCAACACAGAGAATGCATAGTTATGCATCGAATTTTTGTGCATAATGACGATTGACTTTTTTCAACAAAAAAATATTATAATTGGGCGAAACGCAGGGAAAATTCACCCTGCAAGGCAAACATTTGTGAAAAAATAGGAGGAGAAAAATGTTTAGCTTTCTGATCTGCCTCGCATTGCTGATCGGCGGCTACTTCGTTTACGGTGGCATTGTCGAAAAGACTTTCGGCCCTGACGACCGTGAAACGCCGGCTGTCAAGATCAACGATGGCGTGGACTATGTGGTTATGCCGCAGTGGAAGCTGTTTATGATCCAGCTTCTGAACATTGCGGGCCTCGGCCCCATCTTCGGTGCCCTTCAGGGTGCTCTGTGGGGACCCATCGTGTTCCTGTGGATCACCTTCGGTACGATTTTTGCCGGTGCGGTCCACGACTACTTCTCCGGTATGATGAGCGAGCGTAACGAAGGCGCTTCCATCTCCGAGATCGCCGGTATCTACCTGGGCGGCGCAATGAAGAACGTCATGCGCGTGTTCAGCGTGGTGCTGCTCATCATGGTCGGTACGGTCTTTGCGGTCGGCCCTGCCGGTCTGATCGTCACCCTGTTCAAGAACGGCGGCCATGAGGGTATCGTCGCCACGACGCTGTTCTGGCTGATCATCGTCCTGACCTATTACTTCATTGCGACTTTCCTGTCCATTGATAAGATCATCGGCAAGATCTACCCCGTGTTCGGCATCTGCCTGATCATCATGGCGGTCGGTGTTGCCATCGGCATCTTCACCAAGGCTGAGTACACCATCCCCGAGATCTGGAGCAACTTCCGTTCGATGCATCCCTCGGGCACCCCGGTGTGGAGCTTCATGTTCATCACCGTTGCCTGCGGCGCCATTTCCGGCTTCCATGCCACCCAGAGCCCCCTGATGGCTCGCTGCATGAAGACCGAGAAGCAAGGTCACTTCGTCTTCTACGGCGCAATGGTCTGCGAGGGCGTTATCGCTCTGATCTGGGCCGCTGCCGGCTGCTCGCTGTATGAGGTCACCGGCGGTCTGAACACCGGTCTTGCCGAAGCCCTCTCCAACGGCCAGTCCGCTGCCATCTATGATGTCTGCTCCAAGACCATGGGCGGCGTGGGCATCGCGCTCGCCATGCTCGGCGTTATCGCCTGCCCCATCACCTCCGGTGATACCGCGTTCCGCAGCGCGCGTCTGGTTCTTGCCGACTGGTTCAAGATCGACCAGAAGAGCTGGAAGAACCGTCTGCTGCTCTGCATCCCCGTTCTCGGTGTCGGCGCGATCCTCGGCATCGGCAATGCCCTCGGCAAGATCGACTACACCATCATCTGGCGTTACTTCAGCTGGACGAACCAGACCCTCGCCATGATCGTCCTGTGGGCCGCCTCCATGTACCTCTTCTATGAGAAGAAGAACTACTGGATCACCGCTGTCCCCGCCACGTTCATGTCTGCCGTGTCTGCGACGTACTTCCTGCTGGGCAACGAGTGCCTCGGTCAGTTCATCAACACCAAGACTGCTGACGGCGCGACCGTTTACAACACCGCCGTTGCGTACCCCATCGGCATCATTGTTGCCATCGTGTTCCTCGGCATCTTCCTGTACACCATCAAGAAGCGCCACACCCAGCCTCACTACGAGACGCTGCACAAGTAAACCATCCGTAGAGCGGTGGGAGAATGCTCTCCCACCGCTTTTTTCAGATTTTGGAGGAGCCTTATGATCTTTGCACCTGTGCGCCTTGGCGAAACAAGTCTCAACGCCGAAGCCGTCGCCGAGGACAAGAAGTCCTGCAAGCGCTTCGGCCCCTGCGGCGTGGGGAAAGAGGCGCTGTTTTTGAATAGCTATTTTATTGACCGGCGCTACTATGTCGCCTTTTCGTCGGTGCGCCGCGTCTTCAAGCGCGTGGCGATGAGCCAGGGCGGCTTTTCGGGCAAGGGCGCGTTCGGTGCGATCCCCTATCTCGTGGTGCAGTATGACGGCGGGAAGGAAAAGCAGTGTACCTTCAAGCGCGAGGAAGACGTGGATGCAATGCTCGCCTACATCGGGAAAGTGCATCCCGAGATCCCGACGCTGAGCGCCGGCGGCGAACAGCGCATGCAGGAAAAAGCGGAGAAAGAAGCCAAGCGCTATTTGGACGAGCTCACGCCGGAGGCACAGCGCGCGAAGGAAGAGCTGGAAAAGGCGCAGAAGTTCCTCTCCGGTTACCCCGAGCTGACGAACCAGCTCTCCAAGGCGGCCAGAGCCAAGCGCGTGAACCAGCACACGAACCCCGCTTACCGCTGGGTCGCGCTGGCCATCGTGCTGGCAGGCGCGGCGGCGATGGTGTACGGCATTATCTCGTGGCGCAACGGCGGGGATTTCGGCATGTATTTTGCCCTCTTCGGCTTTGCCGCGATCTTCTTCTTTTCCGGCGCGCACGTGTTGCCTACGGCGAAGAACAACAAAAAGGCCGTCGCCTGCGCCTGGGAAGAGGCGCAGGCCAACCTTGCCCACGTTCTGCCGGATGATTTTCCGCTGCCGGCGCGCTATGCGCACCCCATCGTGCTCACGCGCATGATTCGCATCCTGCGTGAAGGCCGCGCCCAGAGCGCGGACGAAGCGCTCGAGGTGCTCAAAACCGACCTCAAGGCGCTCAACGCCGACGTGCAGGTCGAGCAGGAGGAATACGACGAGGTCGTCGCGATCAAGTCGATGTTCCTGCTGAGCGATTATCAGTGAGCCGCCTGACACAAAAAATGAAAGCCCGTGGGTCTGCAAGACCCGCGGGCTTTTTGTTGACGTTTGGCAAGTGAATAAGAGAGGTAAAAGGAAAAGCCTTGCAAAGCGTCTGCTTTGCAAGGCTTTTTTATCTCTTTTTGCTCTTTGCCGTGGGCTTGGGCTTGGCCCAGCCGGACTTGCGCTTAAAGTTTTTCGGCTTGTCAGCGCTGCTGTTCTTGGGGCTTTGCCCGCCGCGGGGCGCGTCGTTTCTGCGGCCGCTGCTCTGAGCGGCGGAGGGCTTTTTGCCGCCGCCGGATTTTCCGTGCTGCGGTGCGCGGTCGTCGCCGTACGGGCGGACGAGGCACTTCGGCCCGTAGCCGATGAGGTCTTCACGTCCGGCCTTTTTGAGCGCTTCGATGACGAGGCTTTTCTTGTCAGGCCGGAACCACTGAAGCAGCGCGCGCTGCAATTCCTTGCCGTGCGGCGTCGTCTCGGCGAAGACGGGCGTCATGTCGCGAGGGTCGATGCCGGTGTAGTACATGCAGGTCGAGAGCGTACCGGGCGTGGGGTAAAAGTCCTGCACCTGCTCGGGCTTGTGGCCCGTGGAGTGCAGAAATTCCGCGAGCTGTACCGCGTCCTCAAGCGTGCAGCCGGGGTGCGACGACATGAGGTAGGGTACCAGATACTGCTCGCGCCCGTTTTTTTCGTTCACAGAGCGGTACTTGTCCCAGAATTTTTCAAACACGTCGAAGTGCGGCTTTCCCATGTAGTCGAGCACGCCTGCCACGCAGTGCTCGGGAGCGACCTTGAGCTGACCGGAGATGTGATACTTGACGAGTTCGGACAGAAACGGGCTCCCCTTGTCCTCAAGCAGGTAGTCATACCGGATGCCCGAGCGGACGAAGACCTTTTTCACGCCGGGAATCGCGCGTAATCTTCGCAGCAGCTCGACATATTCCGAGTGGTCGGGGTCGAGGTTTTTGCAGGGGTAGGGGGCAAGGCAGTTTTTGCTGCGGCACATGCCGCGCTTTAACTGATCCTTGCACGACGGGTGGCGGAAGTTGGCGCTCGGGCCGCCGACGTCGTGGACGTAGCCCTTGAACTTTGGGTCGTGGGTGAAGCCTTCGACCTCGCGCACGCAGGATTCAATCGAGCGCGAGGTGATCATGCGCCCCTGATGAAACGCGAGCGAGCAGAAGTTGCACCCGCCGAAGCAACCGCGGTTGTGCGCGACGGAGAAGCGTACCTCTTCGATGGCAGCAACACCGCCAAGGGCGTCGTACATCGGATGCACCTCGCGCATGTAGGGGAGCTCAGCGATTTCGTCGAGCTCTTCGCGCGAAAGCGGCATCGCGGGCGGATTAACAACGAGCGTGTCGCGCCCATGCGCCTGCCAGAGCGCTTTACCGCGGATGGGGTCATGTTCCTCGTATTCGAGCTTCGTCGCGAGCGCGTAGGCGTGCTTATCCTCGCACACCTCCTCATACGACGGGCACTCGACATGGTCGAAGGCGCAGACCTCGGGCGTGCGCGTTACAAATGCCGTGCCGCGAATATCTGTCAAGGTATTGGGCTTTTCACCCTTGGAGAGCCGGCGCGCGATCTCACGCGTGGCGTATTCGCCCATGCCGTAGACGAGCAGATCTGCCTGCGCGTCGAAAATGAGCGCGCGGCGGACCTTGTCGTCCCAGTAATCGTAGTGCGCAAAGCGGCGCAGGCTCGCCTCGAGCCCGCCGGCGACGATGGGTGTATCACCGAAGGCCTCGCGGCAGCGGTTTGCGTACACGATGGTCGGGCGGTCGGGCCGCAGGCCCATGCGGTTGCCGGGGGAGTAGAGGTCCTGCGTGCGGCGCTTTTTCGCCGCGGTGTAATGCGCGACCATCGAGTCGATGTTGCCGCCGCCGATCATCACGCCGTAGCGCGGGCGGCCCATCGCGCGGAAGGCGTCCGCGCTGTGCCAGTCCGGCTGGGCGAGCACGGCCACGCGGTAGCCCTCGGCTTCCAGCACGCGCGCGATGATCGCCGTGCCGAAGCTCGGATGGTCAATGTACGCGTCCGCCGTGACGACGAGAAAGTCATAGTAGTACCACCCGCGCTCGACCATCTCGTCTTTCGAGACCGGCAGAAAGGCCTTTTCAATCTTCTTTTTCTTCATTTTTCGATAACTTTCTGCAATCTCTTCCAGCAGGATTCCTCATCGTATTCAAAATTCTTCTCCAATGTGACGCTTTCCGCGTCCTCGCAGACGGGACGGAAGCCCCACTTTTCCGCGCAGTGGAGGCCGGCAGAGTTGCTCTTTGCGATGCGGCCGGTCGAGAGGATGGAGCAGCCGCGCGAGCGCGCATAGGACAGCGCCTGACCGACGAGCTTTTCGCCGAGGTCCCGCTTCCGCGCGTCCTCCTCAAGCCAGAATTCGCCGATCGTGCCCACGCCGCCGCGGCAGGATTCGACGCTGACTGCGCCGATGACGTTGTTGCTGTGCATCACGTCGAAGTGCCCGCTTTCGCCCGAGGCGCGGTAGTAGATGTGCATCACGTCGAAGTGCCCGCTTTCGCCCGAGGCGCGGTAGTAGATGCCGCCCTCAAAGCCCTTCGGGTCGTTGCCCCACGGCTGCTTGCGGATGGTGGCGATGTCGCCGCCGAGGTGGGACGCGTCGTCGCGGAAGATGACGTGGAAATTGCCGTTTTCGTATTCGAGCTTGGCGACGGCGGTGTTTTCCGCGTGGCCGGTCTTGTCGATCTCGTGCAGTGTCATGCCCTGGAGCGTGCCGATGATGATGCGCATCGCCATGCCGTGGGAGAAGATGGCGACGGTCTCGCCGGGATGTGCCTCGGCGATGTCGGCGAGGGCCTTGCGCATGCGGTCGCGGACCTCGGCAAAGCTCTCGCAGCCGTCGACATGCCATTTCTGCGCGTCGTTGCTGAAATAGGAGAGCTGTTCGGGATCGGTGCGCTTAAGCTCGGCCCAGGGCGTGTCCTCCCAATAGCCGACGTCGATCTCGCGCAGAGCGC
Source organism: Oscillibacter sp. ER4 (assembly GCA_963623615.1). Lineage (GTDB taxonomy): Bacteria > Bacillota > Clostridia > Oscillospirales > Oscillospiraceae > Hominicoprocola. Next base: position 10,263 of record CAVFND010000015.1, read on the forward strand.
GGACGGTGCGCAGCGGCAGGCCGTGCGTTTTATAGATGGAAAGCGCCGTGATCATCGTGCGGAAGCGGTCGCTTGAATAAACGGCGTCGAATTTTGTATCGGCAAAGCGCTTTGCCAGCGCGGCGATCTGGCGGTAGCCGCGATCGGTGATGGTGCTGTTGTACCAGCCATGCGCGCGGCGGTAGAGGTTGCCCTCGGCCTCGGCGTGGCGGATGAGATAGATCGTGGTCATATGGTTCTCCTTCATGCTCATTTCTTCTCATTTTCATTATAGGCCGAAAAAAGACATTCAGCAAGGGCGATTTGCGGCAAAAATTGCCGCGTATGACCTTATTGCGCGCGGACAGACTAAGTGCGTGAGCAAAGGAGTGATCGATATGTGTGAAACCGCATTTTGGCGCGGTATGGCTGCCGGCATGGCCGCCGGCGCGATCATCGGCGTGACCGTCGCAGAAAAGCGCAAAGCCATGAAGACCTGCGTGGGCCGCACCATGCAGCAGATGGGTACCGCCGTGGACGGCGCGCTGAGCGATTTAATGCACCGATGAAATAGGCGCGAGAGCGCAAGTAAGGGCGGGAGCTAAAGCTTCCGCCCTTACTTTATTGACTTATGTGCAGCGACGGATATAATGAAAATAACAGGAAACTTCCCGATTATACTGTTTGTGTGATAAGAAAGGAGAAAAACAATGAGAAAGCTATTTGCGCTGATGCTTGGCTTGTTGTCCTGCACACTGCTGCTCTGCCTGTCTGCCGATGCGGTTGAACTGTATGTCGACACAGAGCTGGTGCAGACCGATGTGCCGCCGCAGCTGGTGGGTGGCCGCACGCTTGTGCCTATGCGGGCGATTTTTGAGTATCTGGGCGCGGAGGTCACGTGGGACAATGACACTCGAACGGCGACTGGTACGCTGAATGACACGGTCGTCACCATCCAGATCGACAATACGACCGCCTATGTCAACGGTGTGCCGTATACGTTGGATGTGCCCGCGCAGATCATCGGAAATCGGACAATGGTTCCGACACGCTTCGTTTCGGAATCGCTGGGCTGCGTCGTCACATGGTACAATGAGACGCAGACGGCGGCGGTCGCCAACAAGACAAAGGGCGAACACATTTATGTGACGAAGACGGGCAAGCGGTATCACTATTCCGGCACCTGTAACGGCGGTACTTACTACGAAGCAACGCTCGCCGAAGCGATGGGCAGAGGGCTTACCCCCTGCGACAAATGCGTGCTGACGAAGAATTGATATTTACGATAATAAAGAAAAGGGCGAGAGCTTTAGCTCCCGCCCTTACTCTATTTCCTTGCTATCCTGCTTGCCGGTTTTCTTTTAGATGACGCCGTACTCCTTGAGGAGCTTTTCGATGTCGGTGCCTTCGATCTTGCTGAGGGCCTTCTTGACGACCATCTTTTCGACAAGGCCCATCTCCATGTCGGTCGCCTTCTTGCCGTCGCGCAGCTTGACGGTCGCGTTCAGCAGGTCGCGCACATCATACACGCTGCCCCAGACCTCGGGCACGCCGCGGTCGACGTTCAGCAGCGTATAGACGGCCTCCATACCGGTGCGCATGGAATACTCGGTGGTGAAGATCGTATCGCGCGGGGTCTCGGCGAACTGGCCGAGGAAGGCGAAGTTGACGCTGCCCTCGGGCACAACGTTCGGGCGGTCGCCGTAGGCGCGCGGCATGAAGAACGCGTCGATATACGGCATCATGACGGGCACGGTGTTGGCGCTGTTCGTCGCGAGCTCTTCAATCTGATCCTCGGGCACGCCGATATGGTACAGCCACTCCATGCAGATCTCCTTGCCGGTGCACTCACGCATGGGCTTCTTGACATAATCGCCCGGCTTGTCGGTGAAGAGTGAGTAGACCCAGACGAGGCAGTGATCCTTGGGCTGCGTGCGGAACTGCGGCTGGCGGTTGATGGTCCAGCTCATCAACCACGAGGAATCCTTCGCGGTGACGATGCCGCCGGTGACGACATGGCCGGTGAACGGGTCGCGCTTGCAGATGTTTTTGATGTAGGGGATGATCTTCTGGTCCAGCGTTTCGACAGTCGCGCTCATCCAGTTGGTCTGCTCGGGGTCGTGGCAGAACTTGTCAGGATGGCCAAACGACGGGTCCTGCGCGGCGATCTTGCGCCACATATCCCAGCCGCCGCCCTCTTTGAGCTCGGTGTTGTACTGGGCGGGGGTGTTCTGGCTGCCCATGGAGGAGTTTTCGACGCAGCCGCCGTTGGTGATGAAGACGAGGTCGTTTTCCGTGAGGTCAATGGCCTCCTTCTTGCCGTCGCGGATGACATCGATGCGCTTGGCGAGCTTGTGCTTGGGGTCGGAGCAGTCGAACTCGACGTTTGCGACCTGCACGCCGTAGTGGAACTGAACATTGTGGCTCTCGAGGTACTTGACCATCGGGAGGATCATGGACTCATACTGGTTGTACTTTGTGAAGCGCAGTGCCGTGAAATCGGGCAGGCCGCCGATGTGGTGGATATAGCGCTGGATATAGAGCTTCATCTCGAGCGCGCTGTGCCAGTTTTCAAAGGCGAACATCGTGCGCCAGTAGAGCCAGAAGTTGGAGTTCAGAACCTCGTCATCGAAGAAATCGGTGATCTTCTTGTCCTGCAGCTGCTCGTTGGGGGTGAAGAAGAGCTTCATGATCTCCATCGCGCCCTTGTCGGAGATGTCGAACTTGCCGTCGGTGTGCGCGTCCTGACCGCGGTTGACGGTCGCGCGGCAGAGGGAGTAGTTGGGGTCTTCCTTGTTGAGCCAGTAGTACTCGTCGAGCACGCTCACGCCCTCGGTCTCGATGGAGGGAATCGAGCGGAACAGGTCCCACATGACCTCGAAATGGTTGTCCATCTCGCGGCCGCCGCGCATCACGTAGCCGAGGTTTTCGAACTTGTAGCCGTCGCACGCGCCGCCGGGCAGATTGCCCTTTTCCAGAATGTGGACATGCTCGCCCTTCATCTGGCCGTCACGGACGAGATAGCAGGCGGCGGTCAGCGCGGCAAGGCCGCTGCCGACGATGTAGGCGGACTTGTTGTCAACGCCCTCGGGCTTCTTGGGACGGGCAAACGCTTCATAGTTACCGCTGGAATAATACATAAATCAATTTCTCCTTTCAAACTGGTTACGAAACCGCCGGCTCACGAAACTACATGTAAACCTGGGAGCCAACGGTATGTTTTCCTTTCGATGGTGAAAGCATACCGCGGTTTTGAGAAAAGAACAATCAGCAGAAATCGGGCGCTGATAAGAAACCTATCACCGCCCGAAAAGCTGTAAAAACCTTTATCATTCCGCCGACTTTGATGAAAACGGGGAAACCGTCACGCCTTGTCGATGCGCAGCCGCTCCAGCGCGGCGCGGACGTTGCCGTGGATGACGAGCTCGAGCCGGTCGACAAGCAGCTGCGGGTCGCCCTTCATGTCGTTTTTGATCCAGTCGAGCATCAGACCGACGAAGGCGTACTTGTAGACCGTCGCGATGAAGGCCTTATCCTCGTCGCGCACGCTCATGCCCTGCGCCTGCTCCTCGACCACGCCCTCAAGAAGATCGTAGGTGACCTTGTAGAGGTAGTTTTCCACCTGCTCGCGGCTGACGGAGTGGTAGACGTTCATAATGAAGGGCTTATTGTCCTGCACGGCCTTAAAAAGCTGCAAAAAGCCCTGCTGCCACGTCTCGTAGGTCTTGTTGCCCGCGAGTGCCTTGCTGGCGTCCTCCTGACACGACCATTCGACAAGGTCGTAAATGTCCTTGAAGTGGTAGTAAAACGTCATGCGGTTGATGCCGCAGTCCTCCGTGATATCGCTGATGGTGATCTTACTCAGGGGCTTTTGCAGCAGCAGATTTTTGAGCGACGCCTCGAGCGCGCGCTTGGTCACCTGTGACATGGTCGTTTCCTCTTTCTATCAGGATGATTTGTTGAAGTTATCAT
>CAVFND010000016.1:0-13802 GCA_963623615.1 Oscillibacter sp. ER4
AGTTGTTTATCCTGGTAACCGTAAAGAAGTACGTACCTGAATTAGCACACAAGGGCGGAGGCAAAACTCCACCCTTGTGCTTTTTCTAATCCCACATTTGACGCTTACATTTCATTCTGCTTCCTGCATCGCTTTCGCCGCTGCGACGGCCTTCGCCTGCGCGTCGGCGGAGCACTGCTCGTAGCGCACGAAGTGCATCACGAACGAGCCGCGGGACTGGGTCATGGAGCGCAGGTCGATGGCGTAGCTCATCAGCTCTGCCTCGGGGCACTCGGCCTCGATGACCTGCTCGCCGTTGCCGGTCGGGGTCATGCCCATGACACGGCCGCGGCGCTTGTTGAGATCGCCGAGGATATCGCCCATGTACTGGTCGGGCACCGTGACCTTGAGCTCGCACACCGGCTCGAGCAGGACCGGAGACGCCTCGGGCATGGCCGCCTTGTAGGCGAGGTTCGCCGCGGTCTTGAACGCGATCTCGGACGAGTCGACCGGGTGATAGGAGCCATCGTAGAGGACGGCCTTGAGGTTCACGACGGGATAACCCGCGAGCGGGCCGTGGACGCAGGCCTCGCGCAGGCCCTTTTCAACAGCGGGGAAGAAGTTCTTGGGGACACTGCCGCCGAAGACTTCCTCGGCGAAGACCATCTCTTCGCTCTCCTCGTTGGGCTCGAAGCGGATCCAAACGTCACCGAACTGGCCGCTGCCGCCGGTCTGCTTCTTATGACGGCCCTGCTTGGAGACCGTCTTGCGGATCTTTTCACGGTAGGGCACGCGCGGCGTGTCGAGCACGACCTCAACGCCGAAGCGGCTCTTGAGCTTGCTGACGAGCACGTCGATCTGGATATCGCCCGCGCCGGAGACGACCATCTGGTGCGTTTCGGCGTTGTTGACGACGCGGAAGGACGGGTCTTCCTCGTTCAGGCGGTTGAGGCCCTGAGCCATCTTGTCCTCCTGGCCGCGGGTCTTGGGCGCGATGGCAACGCTGTAGCAGGGCTCATCGAACGGGATGGGCTGGATCTTGACGACCTTGCGCGGCTCGCAGAGCGTGTCGCCGGTCTTGACCTTGTCCATCTTGGCGATGGCGCCAATGTCGCCGCAGGTGAGCTCCTTGACCTCGGTATACTTCTTGCCCTTGGGGATATACAGGCGGCCGAGCTTCTCGGTCTCGCCGGTGCGGGCGTTGACCATGGGCATATCGGGCTTGATGGAGCCGGAGAGCACCTTGACGTAGGAATACTTGCCGTACTGGTCGGAAATGGTCTTGAAAACGAACGCGGTCGGCAGCGCGCCGGGCGCGACGACAAACTCAGAGGACTCGCCGTCCTCGTTCTCAGCCATCAGGGCGCGGGCGTCCTGCGGCTTGGGAAGCAGCTCGACGATGGTGTCCATCAGGATGCGCGTGCCCATACCCTGAATGGCGGAGCCGCACACGACGGGGAAGAGGGACAGGTCCTTGACGCCCTGGCGCAGGCCCTGGATCATCTCGGCATAGGTGAAGTCTTCGCCGGCGAAGAACTTTTCCATGAACTCCTCGCTCGTCTCGGCGACGGACTCCTTGAGCGCGTCGTAGAGCTCATCGAGCACGGGCTTCTTGTTCTCGGGGACCTCGATCTCGACGCGGCCGCCGCCCGGGCCAAACTCGAACGCGCGCTTATGCAGCACGTCGATGATGCCGATGACCTTCTTGTTCTCGTCCCAGATGGGGGCGACGACGGGGGCGATATTCTTGCCGAAGCGCTCGCGCAGCGTGTTGAACGCGGCGTTGTAGTCGGAGTTCTCCTCGTCGGTCTTGGAGATGTAGAGCAGACGGGGGAGATGATTCTTCTCGCAATATTTCCACGCCTTTTCCGCGCCGACGCTCATGCCGGCCTTGGCCGAGCAGACGATGACGGCGGCGTCGGCAGCCTGAACGGCCTCCGCGACCTCACCGGCGAAGTCGAAGCCGCCGGGCACGTCGAGCACGTTGATCTTGCAGCTGTCGTACTCCACGGGAGCCACGGCCAGAGAAATGGAGATCTGGCGGCGGATCTCTTCGGGATCGTAGTCACAAACGGTGTTGCCGTCGGCAATTCTGCCCAGACGGTCCGTGCCGCCGGTGAGATACAGCATGCTCTCAGCGAGGGTGGTCTTGCCGCTGCCGCTGTGGCCAAGCAGCACGATATTGCGGATGTCTTTTGCACTCATAATGGGTCAGTCTCCTTCCGAAAATCGTAAATCCCAGATCGGCTCGCGCCATAAGGTGGGATAATACTCAATGCAGAAATGATATCATGTTTTTCTCGCCATTACAACCATATTTTTCCGCAAATTTTCGTTTTCTTCGTTCGAAGTGTCAATAGCGGTCGCTGAGCATCGCGTCAACGAGCACGCTGAGCGACCACAAAAGTACGTAAATGAGCAGAGAAAACGGCGTGAGCACGCTGTATGCGCCGACAAAAGTTAAATAAAATGCAAGGAGCGTCGACGCCGTGGCGGCTAAAAATGCAAGCACCGTGCACCGCTTGGCGGACGCGCAGAGCCGCTTGCTGCCAAGCACGACCTCGGCATACGGCATGAGGCCTTCACGCATTAAAAGCGCGTAGGGCCGTCCGCCGCCGCGCTCGGAGAGAGCAAGGCGCGTGGAGAGCTTGGGATAGACCGCACGCGCGTCGGTGCCGAACTTGCGCTTTAAGAGCGCGGGGGTGATGTTGCCGTCGCGCACGGCGAGCACCGGCGTGATGCGGCTGTGGTGCAGGGCGTGGAGCGCCCAGTCGACATTTTCCGCGGGCATGTACTTCACGGCGAACACCGCGATCAGCGTACCGTCGACCGAGAGGAACACGCCGGTCTTGAGGCCTAAATTGCGCGGCAGGTTCACGCCGCGCTTTCTCATAAAGCCCGCCGTGCCGAAGAGCACCGTTTCGCCGTGGATGCGGCCGCCGACGCCGCCCTCTTCGTAAAAGTCGACGTCCTCGACCTGCTCGCGAAAACCCCCGTCGCTGGCGAGAAGATTGTCAAAAAGGCGGCTCAGGCCGCTCTCTGACGCGTGGGCCATCGTCGCGGCGTAGGAGATGACCTTGCCGCTCTCCTCGCCGAACACCTTGAGCCCGCCGAGCGTGATCGTTCCGGGCGGGAACAGGTCGCCGTCGGTCAGAATGACGCAGTTGCTGCGGCGGATGGCGTCCGCGCCGGAAAAGCCCGCCACGGCGCTGCCGCTCTTGGCAAGACGCGATGCGATGCGCTTTAAGGGCAGCGCGCACACCATTGGAAACGCGAGCAGATTCGCGCTCGCGAGCATCACCGAGAGGTTCCACGCAAGCAGCGCGCTCTGCTTCGTCTCAAGCGTCGAGAGCACGCCGAACACGACCGCCGCCACTAAAAAAATCGGCAGCAGCACGCTCTGCCAGCGCGAATACGGGTCGTTTGCGCGCGCGGAATTGGAAAATCCGCCCGGCAGGCCCACGCGCTTGGCAGCTCCGCCCGCCGTCACGGTGACGATATAGGGCGCGTTGCCGATGGCCGCGATGCGGAACGTGTCATACATGCCGTGCAGGCGCAGACTTTCGCCCAGCAGCGCGCAGTAGACTGACAATGCCCCCAGCACCGGCAGCGGCAGCGACAGCGCCGCGCGCGCGGGCAGAAAGGCGTAGAGCGCCGTATCGAGCAGTGTGACAAGGCACAAAAGCATCGTCAAAAAGCCCGATGTGACTTTTCCCCGTTTGAGTGAGCGCAGCGCGCCCGCAAAAATGCGCCAGCCGATGGCGCAGACGATCGCCTCGAGAGCCAGCAGCGGCAGCGCACGGATCATCGAATTTCCGGTATACGCCTCCGGCAGGATCGAAAAATGCTCCAGCACGGCCATGACGCACAGCAAAAGCGTGAAAATGCCCGCGCCGCGCCGCGCCTTCGTCGCGCCGGAGAGCTGGGCGCGGTAGTCGGAGAGCGTTTCGGTCAGCGGCGGTTCGGGGAGCTCGGGCTCTTCGAATTCCTCCTCTTCGTTCTCTTCCTCCTCCGCATCGTCGTAGAGCTGCTCGGTGTCGCGCATCTTGCGGCGGGAGAACAGACCGCGGCGCGGCGGCTCCTCCTCGATGACCGTGTCCTCGCGCTCGGAGAGCGCCTCCTGCACGGTCTGGGCCAGAATGTCCTGCAGGCTCATGGACTTCGGCTCGTCGTCCTGCGCGGGCTCTTCTTCGGGAGCTTCTTCCGGTTCAGCTTCTATCGGCTCTTCGGCCTTTTTCGCGCCGGGGAAGGGGATGACGGGGAGGCGGACGGTCTCGTCCGCCGTTTCGTCCACCGGTTTTTTCGCCGTCTCCGCCTTTTTCGGCAGGGGGACGACCTTTGCCGGCGGTTTCTTCTCTGCCGGCGGCTCGGGTTCTTTTTCTTCCGGTTCGGGCGCGGCGGACGTGCCGCTGCCGTACTCGGCCAGAATGCTCTCGAGCGTGAATTCCGCGTCCTCGTCCATGCTGCGGGCCGTGTTTTTCAGCAGCAGCTCGGAGTCGGCGAGCGTCTCTTCAAATTCAAGGTCTTTGGGGTCCATATCGTTCCTTCTTTACCGTTACTGCCCCAGGCGCTGGCGCACCGCCTCGTAGAGGAGGATGGCCGCCGCCGCGGAGGCGTTGAGCGACGAAATTCTGCCCTTCATCGGGATGCTGACGAGAAAGTCGCACTTTTCGCGCACGAGTCTCGTCATGCCGTCGCCCTCGCTGCCGATGACGATGGCCGCGGGGCCCTTGAGGTCCGCGGAGTAGAGGTCGCTCGTGCCCTCGGCCGCCGTGCCGAAGACCCAGACGCCTTCTTTTTGCAGCTGCTCCAAAAGCGCGGGGATGTTCGGCACGCGCGCGACGGGCACATAGCTCACCGCTCCCGCGCTCGTCTTCGCGACGACACTCGTGAGGCCCGCGCTGCGGCGCTTGGGGATGACGACGCCGTGCGCGCCCGCGCACTCCGCCGTGCGGATGATCGCGCCGAGGTTATGCGGGTCGGAGATCTCGTCGCAGACGACGATCAGGGGGTTCTCGCCCTTTTCGCGCGCGATGTTCAAAATATCCTCGACGCTGACGTATTCGCGCACGCTCGTGAGCGCGATGACGCCCTGATGGGCGTGCGTGCGGGACATGAAGTCAAGCTTGCGCTTGTCCGCGTCGACGACGACCACGCCCGCGGCGCGGGCGGTCGAGGCAATGTGGCCGAGCGTCTTATCGGTCTCGCCCTTCTGGATGAAAATTTTGTCGATGGCCGTGCCCGCGCGCAGCGCTTCGATCACCGCGTTGCGGCCCTCGATGATGCCGTCGGCCTCCGCGTCCTGCACGCGCGCGGTCTTTTCCTTGCGTTCCTTATCCATAAAAGAAATTTCTCCTTGTGACAAATTTTTATAGAATACTCCATTGCAACTATAACACAGAACAAGGGCAAGATAAAGAGGGCGCAAAACAAAAGTTCATCGAAAATTCACCATAGAAAACTTGTGCGATTTTCTTATATATGGTATAGTTGAAATCACTAATTCAAAAAGTGCGCATCTTCGCATTTTTCTGTCTCCCGACAGGAGGAACAACATGGAGCAAAACAACAGAAAAAACCGCCGCGGCGACAAGAACCGCAGCCGCGGCGGGGGAATGTGGTCGATCGTCCTGTGGGCGCTGCTGCTGACGATCGGTGTGAACTACCTCTCCGTCATGCTCGACCAGGCCCGCACCGCGCAGTCTTCGTGCGAGATCGCCCACAGCGAGCTCGTCACGCTCGTGGAGGAGGGCAAGGTCAAATCCATCGAGATCGGCGACACGGTCTACACGATCACGCCGGTCGACGGCTACGTCTACACGGACGCCGACGGCAAGAGCTATGATCAGGACTACACGCTCTTCACCACCATCATCCCCGCGATGTCGGAAAGCCTACTCACGCTGTGCGATGAAAAGGGCGTGGACTACACCAAGCCCTATCAGCCGCCCGTCTCGCCGATCCTCACGTTCATGGTGAGCTATATCCTGCCCACGGTGCTGATGGTCGGCGCGTTCATGCTGCTGATGAATTTCATCACGAAAAAGTCCGGCGGCATGGGCGGGATCGGCGGCATCGGCAATGTCGGCAAGGCGAACGCCAAGGTCTACATGGAAAAATCCACCGGCGTGACGTTCGCGGACGTCGCCGGTCAGGACGAGGCGAAGGAATCGCTCGTCGAGATCATCGACTTTTTGCACAACCCCGAAAAGTACACCGCCATCGGCGCCAAGATCCCCAAGGGCGCGCTGCTCGTCGGCTCTCCCGGTACCGGTAAGACGCTGCTGGCCAAGGCCGTGGCGGGCGAAGCGAAGGTGCCGTTTTTCTCGATCTCCGGCTCTGACTTTGTCGAGATGTTCGTCGGCGTCGGCGCGAGCCGCGTGCGCGACCTCTTCGCCGAGGCGGCGAAGGTCGCCCCCTGCATCATTTTCATCGACGAGATCGACACCATCGGCAAATCCCGCGACGGCGGGCGCTACGGCGGCAACGACGAGCGCGAGCAGACGCTCAACCAGCTGCTTGCCGAGATGGACGGCTTTGACCCGAGCAAGGGCGTCATCGTCCTCGCCGCGACGAACCGCCCGGAGGTGCTCGACAAGGCGCTGCTGCGCCCCGGCCGCTTCGACCGCCGCATCACCGTCGACCGCCCGAACCTTGCCGGCCGCTTAGCAACGCTCCAGGTCCACACACGCGGCATCAAGCTCGCCGAGGACGTGGACCTCAAGAAAGTCGCGCTCGCGACCGCGGGCTGCGTGGGCGCAGACCTTGCCAACCTCGCCAACGAGGCGGCGCTGCGCGCCGTGCGCAAGGGACGCAAGCTCGTCACGCAGGAGGATATGCTCGCGGCGTTCGAGTTCGTCATCGCGGGCAGTGAGAAGAAGGGCAGCGTCCTCACTGAGTTTGAAAAGAAGCTCGTCGCCTATCACGAGGTCGGCCACGCGATGGTCGCCTACAAGCAGAAAAACGCCGAGCCCGTGCAGAAGATCACGATCGTCCCGCACACCGAAGGCAGCCTTGGCTACACACTCCTGATGCCCGAGGAGGACAAGACGAACCTGCGCACGCGCGATGAGCTGATGGCGAAGATCGCCGTCTCGATGGGCGGCCGCGCGGCGGAAGAGGTCGTGATGAACACGATGACCAACGGCGCCTCGCAGGATATTCAGGAGGCGACGAACATCGCGCGCAACATGGTCGCGATGTACGGCATGAGCGACGCGGTCGGCATGGTCGCGCTCGGCAGTGTGCGCAACCAGTACCTTGACGGCGGCTACGGCCTCGACTGCGCGCAGGACACCGCCGCCATCATGGACCGCGAGGTCAAGCGCATCCTCGACGAGTGCTACAAGGACGCCGTGCAGGTCATCCGCGACAACCGCGAGGATATGGACAAGGTCGTTGCCTATCTCCTTGAAAAGGAGACCATCACGGGCGGCGAAATGGTCGCCATTCTCGAAGGCCGCGATCCCTCAACCGTCGAAGAGGCTTACGCCTCCACGCGCAAGAGCGACGAGGGCTTCCGCCCCTCGCAGCCCAGCGTAATCGAAGCGCCCGCCAAGCACATTTCGATGACGAGCGAAAAGATCGAAATGCCGCAGGACAAGGGCGAGGAAACGCCGCCCAAGGACGAGCCCTCGACCGAGCCCGAAACGCCGGACGCGCCGCAGGATGACACGCCCGCGGAAAGCACTGACGAAGACAAGTAAATCGACAAAAAATCCCCGCTGTTTTTACAGCGGGGATTTTTTGTACTCATTATACCACTTGGAATAGATAGAACTTGAGGTAATCCGTCTCCGGCACGTTCCAGAGGATGGGGTGGTCGCTTGCCTGCGTGCGCGCTTCGATCTGCCGCAGCTCGACGCCCGCGTCCGCGGCGGCGGAGCGCAGCATGCGCTCAAAGCGCTCGGCGGGCATGAAGTGGCTGCATGACGCGGTCGCAAGATAGCCGCCGCGCGGCAGGAGGCGCATCGCGCGCAGGTTGATCTCCTTATACCCCTTTTCGGCGTTGTTCGCCGTGCGGCGCGACTTGGTGAACGCCGGAGGGTCGAGGATGATGAAGTCATAGGGCTTTTCGTGCGCGGCCTCGAGCTGCGGGAGCAGGTCGAAGACATCGGCGGCGAGAAAATCCATTTTGCCCTCAAGGCTGTTGCGCGCCGCGTTCGCGCGCGCCATTTCGATGGCGCTCTCGGACACGTCCACCGCCGTCACGTGCTCCGCGCCGCCCTTGGCGGCGTTGAGCGCGAACGACCCTGTGTGCGTGAAGCAGTCGAGCACGCGCTTGCCGCGCGCGAGGTGCGCGACGGCGAGGCGGTTGAACTTCTGGTCGAGGAAAAAGCCCGTCTTCTGCCCGTTTTCGACGTCCACGCGGTAGAAAATGCCGTTTTCGCAGATCTCGGTGATGGGGCTCTCCGGCGTCTCTTTGCCGGGCAGGGGGAACCAGCCCTTGTTCTGCGTCAGGCCCTCTTTTTCGCGAAGCGCTACGTCGTTGCGCTCGAAAAGGCCGTCGATCGTTTCGCCATCCTGTTCCAAGACCTCGACAATGAGGGGGAAGAGCGTGTCCTTGATCTTTTCCATGCCGAGCGAAAGCGTCTGCGTGACGAGCAGGTTTTCAAACCGGTCGACCGTCAGGCCGGGGAAGGCGTCGGCCTCGCCGAAGATCAGGCGGCAGCAGCCGGTCTGCCCGTTCATGACCGCCTTGCGGTAGTCCCATGCGTAGCGCACGCGCCGCCGCCAGAAATTCTCGTCGAAGCGGTCGTTCGCGTTGCGCGAGACGATGCGCACGCGCAGACGGCTGAGCCTGCTCAAAAAGCCCGTGCCGAGATATTTGCCCTTTTCCGATACCACGTCGACGAGCGCGCCGTTTTCGCACTCGCTCTCGTCCGGCTCGCGGGCGACGTCGGAGTCGTACACCCAGGGGTGACCGCTCTCGAGCCAGCGCGTGCCCTTGGCGGTAACGGTCAGGATCGGATATTCGCGTGCAGCTTTCATAGATCAAAATTCCTTCTTCAAAACAAGTTTTCCCCATCATACCACGGCAAAAGCTACGGCACAACTCATTTGTTGAGGAAAAACAGCCCCACAAGGCACAGCGCAAGCCCGATGAGCTTGTTGACCGTGATGGCCTCGTGATAGACGAGGTAGCCGACAAACACCAGAATGCTCGCAAGCGTCGCCGACGAGGTGACCTGAAACGCGCTGATGGCCCAGCCCGCCTTGTAGGCGTGCATGCTGCCGGCCTCTAAGCCGACGACCGCGAGTCCGAGCAGGTACGGTGCCCAGTTCATCCGGCTGTATTCGTGCAGAAGGTCTGCCCCGCCGCGGTTCGTCACAAAATACAGAATACCCGAAAAGATCGAGCCGATCAGATAGGTAACGGTCAGCGACGCGAGCGGGTCGACGCTCTCGGGCAAGGATTTCGCGCAGATGTGATACACGGTGTTCGACGCCACGACAAGAATGAGCGGCCAGAAGTAAGCCATAAAGATTCCCCCTATTCAAGTGTCGGATGCAAAACGGCAGCCAGACTTCCGCCTGACTGCCGGTAGGTGCGCACCCGTAATAGACAGGGAAAAGTGTATCAGCACCGCGCGCGTTTGTCAAGGAAAACGCCCGAGAACGCGGCGATTCCGACAAATTTGCAGGCGACAGTTCATACAACCTGCCGCTTGTTTTTTCCGCCCCGCCGTGCTACCATGCAAGTATCGTATCAACACTTGCCGCGCTGCCGCGGCACAGACTTTAATGGAGGCAAATTATGAGCTATCCCAAGACCGGCGAAGAAGTTTACGTCAGCTTGAACCTGTCTAACACGATGCTCACGGGTCTCGGCAAGGGCACGATCACCCGCGAGGACGTTTCTGTGGACTATCTGAAAAAGCTGTTCGCACAGCACGGCGTCATCGTTTCGGCCAAGCCTGAATACCGCAACATTATGGAGCGCGTGAACAACACCTATGACTTGGGGCTCGAGATCCCCGAAAAGCTCCGTCTGTTCCAGCTCTCCGAGCAGCACCGCCGCCTGGTGGTCGTGAATATCTCCGGCCTTCAGCGCAAGAACGGCTCGCTGCTCCCGTCCTACACGGAAGAGGAGCTTGACGAGGCCACGTTCACGTTTGTCAAGTACTATGTGCAGGGCGAGCACTACGACGAGCTTGTCGAGGAGAACAAGAAGCTGCGCTACGAGCTCGAGCAGGAGATCTCCTGGAGAAACCGCACCGATTCGTAATCGTTCCGGTTTTCCACAACTTACTTAATAAAAACAGAAGGGGTTCCCGTTGGGAACCTCTTCCGTTTTAACTTATCGCAAAAGCGTCGCAGACTTTGCCGTCCGCAGACGGCAAATAATTTTGATTCGTTTTTCGCCGCGGCATGTACGTGGCGAAAAACTCCTCTCGCGGAGCTTGTGTCGCAGCCGCCAAGGGCGGCAAGGCACAAAGCGCAGCGCAGCCTTCTCAAAAAAGAGGCTTCGCCTCTTCTTCGAAATTATTTTTCCTCGAGAAGCCCCTTGAAGCTCGCAGCAAGGCCGGCAAGGCTCTGGATCTCGCTCGGGACGATGATCTTCGTCGCCTGGCCGTCCGCGGCCTTCTCGAACGATTCGAGGGCCTTGATCTTGATAACCTGCTCGTTGGGGTTCGCGTCGTTGAGCATCTTGATGGAGTCAGCGAGCGCCTGCTGCACGTTCAGGATGGCCTGCGCTTCACCCTCAGCCTTGAGGATGGCTGCCTGACGCTCGGCCTCTGCCCTGAGGATGGCCGCCTGCTTTTCGGCGTCCGCGCGCAGGATGGTGGACTGCTTTTCGCCCTCGGCCACGAGGATCTGGGACTGCTTCTGGCCCTCGGCCTGCAGGATGGACTCGCGGCGTTCGCGCTCGGCCTTCATCTGCTTTTCCATCGCGTTCTGGATCTCACGCGGCGGCAGGATGTTCTTGAGCTCCACACGGTTGACCTTGATGCCCCATGGGTCGGTCGCCTCGTCGAGGATGGAGCGCATCTTGGCGTTGATGATGTCGCGGCTCGTGAGCGACTGGTCGAGCTCCATCTCGCCGATGATGTTACGAAGTGTCGTGGCGGTCAGGTTCTCGATGGCGTTCATCGGGTGCTCGACGCCGTAGGTGTAGAGCTTGGGGTCGGTGATCTGGAAGTAGATGACCGTGTCGATCTGCATTGTGACGTTATCCTTCGTGATGACGGGCTGGGGATCGAAGTCGGCCACCTGCTCTTTGAGGCTGACCTTCTTCACGACGCGCTCGAAAAACGGGATTTTGAAGTGCATGCCCACGCCCCAGGTCGCGCTGTAAGCGCCGAGGCGCTCAACGACGTAGGCGCGCGACTGCTGCACGATCTGGATGTTCGTGACGAGCACCAGCAGCACCAGCAGCACCAAAATGCCGATACCGATATAGCCGATCCATTGCATAGTTTTTTTCCTCCTAAAATGTTGTATGGTTTGGGATTACTCTCTTCTCTCGCCTGGTTCTTTACTCTCGCGCACGTAGAGCTTGACGCCCTCCATGCGAACGATCCTTGCCATTTTCCCCTTGGGGATGATATTGCCGTTTTCGCTGCGCGCCGTCCAGGTCTTGCCGTCGATGTAGACGGCGCCGGTGGCGTTCTCGTTGTCCACCGTTTCGGTCACCTTTGCCTCGTGGCGCAGCACGCGGTCGGCGTTCGTGGGCACGATGGTCTTATCCAGCATCTTGCGCGCAAGGGGCCTTGTCGCGATGAGCGCCAGAATGGATACGATCAGGAAGGCTGCGAATTGCAGCCACAGCGCCGCGCCCAGTTCTGTCGCCACCAGCGCGGCCACCGCGCCCACGACGAACCAGATCGACACCAGCCCCGCCGTCGCCGCCTCGGCAATACCGAAAATAATGATGGCGGCGATCCAGATAATGGTCATCATTTCATCTGCTCCTCCTTTCAAACTGCGCATACAGTAGACGTATGCCGGACCGATCATCGCGATGACGGTCAGCAGCACGATCCCGATGCTTTTGTTATAGGGCGACAGATTCGCGTACAGGTTCGACAATTCACTGCTGAGCGTGCGCGCGGACAGCCGTGGGGCTTCGACCGGCGGCTCGCCGGGGGTGGGGACTTCTTCTTTGAACAGCTCGTCCATCGTCACGCCGTAGCGGTTGCAGATGAAGATGATCTTCTCCATCTCGGGATAGCCCCGGCTGGATTCCCAGCGCGAGACCGACTGGCGCGAGACTTGCAGCTGTTCGGCAAATTCCTCCTGCGTCAGTCCGCTTCGTTTGCGGACCTCCTGGAGCCGCTCGCCAAATGCCATTGCGTTCCCTCCGTTTCTCTGTCTGAGGATAAGATAGCAAAAATGCTTGTCCGTTTCCAGCAACTTTAGTGTTGCATTCCATGTTTTTGTGGGAAATTTCGCGCAAGTTTGATATTACATCCATGTGACAGCGCGCTTTTCGCGCTGTTTTTCCTATTGTACCACACGCTCCACTGCTTTACCATGCTTATTTTGACGCGGCGATTGCCTTTTTTGTTCCCATCCGCTATACTAAGGGCAAATCATTTTTTCGGGAGCGTTATTATGCTGGAATTTGTCATTCCCTGCCTGCTGGGACTGGAAAGTCTCGTCGGCGATGAGATCAGAAAGCTGGGACTATCCGATGTGCGCGTCGAGAACGGCCGCGTCCTCTGCCGCGGCGAGGCGCGCGACATCGCGCGGCTCAACATCAACCTGCGCTGCGGCGCGCGTGTCATTTTGGTTTTGCACAAGTTCCGCGCGACGGATTTTGAAGCGCTCTTCCAGGGCGTGCACGCGGTGCACTGGGAGGACTGGATCCCGCGCGAGGGCGAGTTCCCCGTTGCGGGCTATTCCATCAACTCGACGCTCCACTCCGTGCCCGCGTGCCAGTCGATCGTCAAAAAGGCGGTCGTCGACCGCCTGAGCGCGGCCTACGGCATCGCGCAGCTGCCCGAAACGGGGCGACGCTATCAGGTGCGCTTTTCCATCATGAAGGACGAGGTCACCGTCGGGCTCGACACCTCGGGCGAGGGCCTTTACAAGCGCGGCTACCGCGCCCACGGCGTGGCCGCCCCGCTCAAGGAGACGCTCGCCGCCGCGATGGTCAAGCTCTCGCACTACAATGGCCGCGACCCGTTCTGCGACCCGTTCTGCGGCAGCGGCACCATCGCCATCGAGGCCGCGCTCATTGCGCGCAACCGCGCGCCGGGCCTCAATCGCAGCTTCGCCGCCCAGCACTGGGCCACGCTCGACAAAACGCTCTGGCTCGACGCGGCGGACGAGGCCATGGACAATGAATTCCACGGGAACTACGAGATCTGGGGCGGCGACATCGACCCCGACGCCGTCGAGCTCTCGCGCCACAACGCGGAATTGGCCGAAGTCGACGACATCGTCAAATTTGAGGTCGACGACGCCACGCGCTTCCACTGGGGCGGCCTGTACGGCCGCATCGTGACGAACCCGCCGTACGGCGAGCGCCTGCTCGAACGCGAAGGGGCGGGCGAGCTGTACAAGGCCTTCGGCAAGGCGATGGATAAGCTGCCGGATACCTGGCGGGTGTATGTGCTGTCGTCACATCCTGACTTTGAGCGCTGCTACGGGCGCTTCGCCGATAAGAAGAGAAAACTTTACAACGGCATGTTGAAGTGTGATCTTTTCATGTATGGAAAAAGACTGTAAGCGCCGCGTTTAACGCGGCGGGGGACTCCCGCACCGTGCGGGAGTCCGCTAAAGGGGGCTATTCTCTTTCACAAAAGAGAATAGCCCCCTTTAAATCCCCCAAGAGAAAGGTTTTGACATTGCAAGCGATCAGCTCGAAGAGCTGC
>CAVFND010000017.1:0-13784 GCA_963623615.1 Oscillibacter sp. ER4
GTGCTGTGCCTGTTCACCGTCGAATCGGCGGCTATTCCGGAGGAGAAAGCAATATGAAGAGACATCTTTTGATCTGCGGGGAGCGCGGCGTCGGCAAGTCGACGCTGATCCGCCGCCTGCTGGAGAAAAACACGCGGGAGGTCAGCGGCTTTGTGACAAAGCGGCTGCCGATCGCGGACGAAAACGGCTTTTTCCCGATCTATCTCTATCCTGCGTCGCAGAGAGAGAACGAGCGGCGCAACGAAGCGGCGAATCTTGTCGGAACGTGCGACAGCCGCTCGAGTATCCGCCATCTGGAGGTGTTCGACACGCTCGGCGCACAGCTCATCGAGTCCGCGCCGAAGGGCGGTATCATTTTGATGGACGAGCTCGGCTTTCTTGAAAATGACGCCAAGGCGTTCCAGTCCGCGGTGCTGCGTACGCTGGACGGCGACACGCCGGTGCTGGCCGCGGTCAAGCCGAAGGACACGCCGTTCCTGCGCGCCGTGCGCGGGCACGAGAACGCAGAGCTCGTCTTCATCGACGAGCAGAACCGCGACGCGCTTCTTGAAAGGCTCCTGCCACACATTTTGCAGTGGAATGAGGAATAGAAAAGCGCTCAAAACGGAGCTATTTTAGTGAAAAGGCGGGAGAACAGATGAGGTGTCCGACTTGCGGGGCAAGCGATGTGCGGATAGATAGCTGGGGCTGGGAATGTACCTGGTGCGGCGATTCCGGCAGATTTGTACGGCGCATTGTCATGCCGCATGCGGATGAGCCGAAAGAAGAGGAACGCTCGCGCTTTGACGAGATCCTGACGCTCGCAGATCAGTCGACGGCGGTGCTGCTGCGTGCATTTCCCGACACCGTCAAGGACTGGAATATGGACGAACTGTTGTCTATGGGAGCGGAGGAGATCATCAAAAAGGCTTACGAGGAGAATGAGCAGACTGGCGCTGCCATGTGGAAAACGCTTGTGACCACGGAAAGATCACGTTTACGCGAGCCGAAGGAGGCCGAATGGCTGCTCGGCGATTGCTGCCCATACAAAGAGGCATGGGAGCCGCCGTTTGCGTTGCTGGACGCACTGGAAGATGAGCCCTTTGCCGCGCTGGTGTTTGGCAGCGCTTATGTCGGCGCGGAACAGCTCAATTTGCTGGAAGCGGCAAGGGATAGCGGACGAAGAGCGCAAGCAGCGCAGTTTCTGACAATTTTGGAGAAGAATCCATTGCCGCACAAAAAGTGGAGCATCCCGTGGGAAGTTTTCAAACGAACACTTGTTTGACTAGCGAAACCGTGCTATAATACTCCAATTGAGAAATGTGCAGAGGGGAGGAACAGCGCATGGAGGATCTGCTTGCGGGCTTGAACCGCGCGCAGCGCGAGGCCGTTACGGCGACGGAGGGCTATGTCCGCGTCATCGCGGGCGCGGGCTCGGGCAAGACGCGCGCGCTGTCGCACCGCTTTGCGTATCTTGTGAACGAGCTCGGCATCCTGCCGGGGAACATCCTGTGCGTGACGTTTACGAACAAGTCGGCCAACGAGATGCGCCAGCGCATCCATGCGCTGACCGGCGACAACGACACGGGCTATATCAACACGTTCCACGGCTTCTGCGTCTCCGTTCTGCAGGAGGACAGTCACGCTGTGCAGTACCCAAAGAGCTTTTTGGTGCTGGACAATTCCGACATCGACGCGATGCTCGGCATCATCTACGAAGAGCGAGGCCTCACGCTGCGCGACATGACGTATTCCGCTGCGCGGGACATGATCGAGATCCGCAAGCTTTTCAAAGAGCCGGAGTATTACAAGGACATGATCACGATGTCGCTCGACACGCTGCGCGAAAAGTACGAGCGCGCGGACACGGCGGGGGACATCATCTTCTACGGCTATCTCTATCAGGAGAAAAAGTGTTTCGGCCTCGACTACAACGACCTCATCAAATTCTCGCTCTACATTTTCGAGCAGCACGAGGACATCAAGCGCAAGTGGCAGCGGCGGCTTGAGTACATCATGATTGACGAATTTCAGGACATCGACGCGCTGCAATACGAGCTGATGGAGGTGCTGTGTGCTTTTCACGGCAACCTCTTCATCGTGGGCGATCCGGACCAGACGATTTACACCTGGCGCGGCGCGAACGTCAAATATCTGCTGGATTTCGACAAGGTCTTCCCGCATGTGCAGACCATCATGATGATGGAAAACTACCGCTCCACACCGGAGATTTTGGCGGCGGCGAACTCGCTGATCGCGAAAAACGGCCACCGCATCAAAAAAGACCTGATCCCGACGAAGCCCTCGGGCGAGAAAGTCGTCTGCCACTTCGCCGACACACAGGAGGCGGAGGCGCAGTGGATGGTGAGCGAGATGCAGAAGCTGCATGATCGCGGCGTGCCGCTGCGGGACATGACCGTCCTCTACCGTGCGCACTATGTGACGCGCATGGTGGAAGAAGCGCTGATGCATGAAAAAATCCCCTATACGATCTACTCCGGCGTGCAGTTTTTTGACCGTATGGAGATCAAGGACGCGCTCTCGTATCTGCGGATGATCGCCTATCAGGACGATCTGTCGTTCCGGCGCATCGCCAACGCGCCGAAGCGAAACCTCGGCAAGCGGCGTATGGCCTTTTTGCAGGAGAC
This sequence comes from Oscillibacter sp. ER4, assembly GCA_963623615.1. Lineage (GTDB taxonomy): Bacteria > Bacillota > Clostridia > Oscillospirales > Oscillospiraceae > Hominicoprocola. The sequence goes on from CAVFND010000017.1 coordinate 2,628, forward strand.
GGCGGAAAAAGAGGGGACGAGCCTCTATATAACGCTCAAAAACCACCTCGAAGACAGTGTGTTCAATGGCACGAAGGCAAAGCAGTTCGTCGATCTGATCGAGCGCTTTTCGCACTCGTATCAGGGCCGGCCCATCTCCGAGGTGCTCTCGGACATTTTAGACAAGAGCGGCTATGAAAAGGCGCTGCGCACCGAGGGCAGTCAGGAGCGGCTCGATGATCTGGCCGAGCTCAAGCAGTCCATCTACGAATACGAGACGAGCTGCGGTGAGGAGAGCACGATGGAGCACTACCTTGTCCATATCGCGCTTTTCAGCAACGGTGATGTCGCCGAGCAGGGCGACAAGGTGAAGCTGATGACCGTCCACGCGGCGAAGGGCCTTGAATTCCCGTATGTGTTCCTCTGCGGCATGAACGAGGGCATTTTCCCCTCGCGCAAGGTGCGAACGCTCCCCGGCATGGAGGAGGAGCGGCGGCTCGCCTTCGTCGCGCTGACGCGCGCGGAGAAGGGGCTTTACCTCTCCGAGGCCGACGGGCGGAACTTCGACGGTTCGCCGCGCTATCCTTCGCGATTTCTGCTGGATATCGACCGAGACCTCCTGTCGTTCACGCACGAGGTCGACGAGGCGCTTCTGCGTGAGACGGCAGATGACGTCGCACGGCGCGATAAATATCTGCGCGAGGACGACGGCGACGGCACGCTGCCCATCGGGCAGCGCGTGCGCCACGCGGTGTTCGGCGAGGGAACGGTGCTGGATGTGGATCTGAACAAAGGCGCGCATGTTATCCAGTTCGACGGCATGGAAACGCCGCGCAGCATTTCGCTGCGCGCGAAGCTCGAAAAGATCGAGCCATAAAATCAGTTGACAAATTTGTTTTTGGAGGTATATCGACATGAGAAAGAATTTTGGCGCACAGCCCTGGATCTATCCGCAGCCCGTGCTCATCATCGCAAGCTATGGTGAAGATGGTACGCCCGACGCGATGAACGCGGCGTGGGGCGGCGTGGCTGACCGCAGCCGCATCGCGATGTATTTAAGCGGCGGCCACAAGACCGTGAAGAACATCTTAAAGCGCGGCGCGTTCACCGTGAGCATGGGCGATGTGGAGCATCTGGTCGCCTGCGACTATGTGGGCATCGTGTCCGGCAACAGCGTGCCCGACAAGGTGGAGCGCGCGGGCTTCCACGTGACGAAGAGCGAGCATGTGGACGCGCCGATGATCGACGAGCTGCCGCTCACGCTCGAGTGCAAGCTCGTGAGCTTCGACGAGGAGACCGAACTGCTGCTCGGTGAGGTCGTGAACGTCAGCGTGGACGAGCGTGCGCTTGACGAAAACGGCAAGCTGGACGTCGCGAAGCTGCACATCATTACGTTTGACTCCGCGAACCACGACTACTTCGCCCTGGGCGAAAAGGTCGGCAGAGCGTTCGAGGACGGCAAGAAGTTCAAGTAACCACCCTGATTTTCTATTCAAACAGCGAGCGGCGCACTGCGGGTACGTCCCGCAGTGCGCCGCTTTTTCGCATTTGGAGAAAATACGTGCCGCTTTTTGGCGGTGTGCCCGCGACGGCGGCCATCGCGCGCACGAGCGTCGCGATCAAGTCCGGCATCAGCCGGTTCCTTGTCACGATGGCTGCGACGGTCGCCATCATCTTCGGCGTGGTGTACTCCGACATTTTGTACATGGCAAAGTCCAGCCACATCCGCGTCAATTTCTCGAGCATCGACACGAACAAGCTCCGCTCGGTGGACGGCAAGCTGCCGGTCCTCGAGACCTCGGGCGTGGCGTACATCACGAGGCCGCTTTTCTTCGGCGCGGTGGACGAGTTCAACCACCGCATGGCGGACATGCCGAGCTACGACCTCCTTATCATTTCGATGCGCGGCATGCCGGGCGTGGATGTCTCCGGCGCGCAGGCAATGCTCGAACTCTGTGAGTCGCTCAAGGCGAAGGGCAAGTCCATCGCCTGCTGCGGCATGGCCGAGGCCATGCGCAGCTACTTTGACCGCGCGGGCATCACCGACCTTCTCGGTTCGGACGCCTGCTTCTGGAGCGCTGATCAGGCGATCCTCGACCTGCTGGATGTCGAGATCGTGGAATAAGGAGGATAGAAAAAACGCTTTCCGCCATCAGGCGGAAAGCAATTTTTTATAGCCTATTTTATTCGCCGAACGCGGCGGCGTACACATCGTTCTGCTCGGGCAGGTGTGTGACATAACCGATGGGGAGCTTGCCGCCCGTGGCCTCGAGGATGGCCTTTGCGCCTGCCTCGCCGAATGCGCCGCAGAGCTCGATGCAGCCAACGCCTTCCGCTTGCAGCGCGTTTGCGGCGGCGACGGCCTCTTCAAGGCTGGTGACGCCGATGATCTGCGCGCTGCCGCTGTTGATTTCTGCGCGGTCGCGGTCCGTATGGGTGGGGAGCATGATCAAGAATGCAAATTTCATGGGGATGTCCTTCCTGTGTTGTCTGCACTGTCCGCTTGGGACAGGCGGTTTACCATAATTTTATATCGGCGGCGGAAAAGATTATTTCCGCCGGTCGCCCTCGCGCGTGATCTTGTCGAGCGTTTCCTGACGGACAGCTTGCCGCAGAGCGCTTAGGTAGGGCGAAAAGGCGACATTCTGCTCGCCGTAGGTGAGCTGGAGGTCGTATTCGTGGTCCTCCCAGGTCGAAATGTCAGACTCGTTGTGAGAGATCACGGCCTCGAGCTTGTCGAGCGCCTTGTAGATTTTCGCCTCCTGCGTTTCGAGCGCGCGCATCTCATCGTACAGCGCGCGCATCTCCTCGCGGCAGGGGGAGGGGAGCGACGCGACCCATTGGTAGAGCAGCGTTTCCTCCTTTGATTCGTCCTGCGCGGTCTTGTCGAAGGCGGGGATGTCGCCTGTGAAGCACTCGCCGAGATCATGGATGAGGCACATGCGCATCACCTTGTCCATGTCGGCCTCGGGAAATTCATCGCGCAGAAAAAACGCCATCAGCGCGATGCGCCAGCTGTGCTCGGCGACGCTTTCGTGCCGCCCACCGGAGGTGTAGCAGTGGCGGGTGGTGTCCTTCAATTTTTCCGCCGTGTGCAGCGCGGCGAGCAGTTCTGTCGGCGTCATAAAAAGCCCTCGCTTCTTCCAGAATTCGAGCCTATTCTACCAGTAAAACAAAACGTGCGCAAGAGAAACCTCCTGCGCACGTTTTAAAGATGGTTTAATTGGCGGAATCCGCGGCCAGCACCTGATCGATGATCGTCTGGAGCGTTGCCATGTTGTCCTCGTTGTCGATGCCGCCGAGCAGCGCCTCGCCGACGATATTGCCGTTGCGGTCAACGACGTAGGTGGTCGGGAAGGCCATGATGCCGTCGGCGAACTTGCCGGCCTCGCTGTCAGAATCGAAGTAGATGTTCTGATAGGAGGCCTCTTTCTTTTCGAGGATGCTCTTGGCCTCGCTGATCTGGTCGGCGTCACCGTCGAGAGTGTCGGTGTTGATGCCGATGACCGCGCCGCCCTGTTCCTTGAGCTTCTCATTGAGGGCGTTCAGATCGCCGAGCTCCGTCACGCAGGGCGAGCAGCCACTGAACCAGAAGTTTACGACCGTCACGGCATTTTTGGAAAAGAGGCTGCTGTCGACGTCGTTGCCGTCAAGGTCCTTGCCCGTAAAGGCGGGGAAGGCCTGCCCTTCGGTATCCGCATTGCCGTCATCCGCGGGCTGAAGCGCGGCGTATTGCTCCTGCAGCGGCTGAATCTCGTCTTCAATGTCACGGATCTTCTCCGAACCCTCGGTCAGGGCCTTGATCTCATCGTCGGTGAATTGATCCTTTACCAGTTCAATTCCGTCGAGCAGATAAGCGCCGTAATTCGACTCCTGCGCAAGCTCATCGCGCTTTTCGTTCATAGCGGCGAAGAGCTTCTGCCACAGCTCAAGGTCCTCCTCCATGATGGCGTTTTCCTTGTCGGCAAGCTCCTGGATTTTCGCGTTGAGTTCTTCGGCGGTCATGGTCTGGTCGGTGGTATCGTCCGTTTTGTCATCACCCTTGCTGCCGCAGGCGGCGAGGGACAGCACCAGCGCAAAAGAAAGCGCCAGCATCAAAAATTTCTTCAGGTTCATGGTTTCAATCTCCTTTTCTCTCATCAATGATGGTTTTTTGCGATAGTTTTGAATATGCGCCGCCGTGGTCGAAGCCGCAGCGGAAGCGCACAGCCTGCGTCGGACAGGCGCTCACACATTTGCCGCAGCGGATGCATTCAGTGCTGTTGGGTGTTTTGCAGACGTCCACGTCCATCCCACAGACCCTGGCACACTTCCCACAGGAAATACACTTGTTATGGTCAACCTGCATCGACAGCAGCGACACGCGGTTGAAGAGCGCGTAGACCGCGCCGAGCGGGCAGATCCACTTGCAGAACGGCCGGTAGAAAACGATGCTGAGCACGACGACCGTCACGAGTACGCAGAGCTTCCATGAAAATAGCTTGCCGAGCGCCGCACGGATGGAGGCGTTCGTCAGCGAGAGTGGGATCGCGCCCTCCAGCACGCCCTGCGGGCAGAGGTACTTGCAGAAAAACGGGTTGCCAAGCCCCGCTTCGTTCACCACGAGCACCGGCAGCAGGAAGACCATCACAAGCAAGATGACGTACTTTAAGTAGGTCAGGGGCTTCAGGTGCCTGGTCGAGAGCTTTTTCGTCGGAATTTTGTGCAGCAGCTCCTGAAACCAGCCGAACGGGCAGAGAAAGCCGCAGATGAAGCGGCCCAGCAGCACGCCCAGCAGGATGAAAAAGCCCGTGATGTAGTATGAAAAGCGGAACTTCGACGAGCCGACGACGGCCTGAAACGCGCCGATGGGGCATGCGCCCGCCGCCCCTGGACAGGAGTAGCAGTTCAGTCCCGGCACGCAGACGGCCTTGCCCGTGCCGCGATAGAGCTCGCCTTTGAAAAAGTTCGGCAGGTGGAGGTTGGTGAGCAGCGCCGCACAGGCCTGTACCAGACCGCGCCAGCGGGCGAGCAGGAGGGAAAACGGTTTCTTGCTATCCAATGCCCACACACTCCAGACACAGCTTGACGGCCTTGTTCAGCACGACGTCCGCCTCGCCGCGCGATGCGCCGTAGACGAGGAACGCCGCGCCGAGCAGCAGGAGCAGTACCTGCGCCGCGGCCTTTTTGCTCAGTTGCTTACGCAAAAAATCACCCTTTCCGGTTGCAATGCGGCAAGTCTACACGAGGGAAGTGAATGCATTATGAACGTGGTTCTAAGAAAACCTTAAGATTTCTCCGTGAGAAATTCCGCAAGGTGCGGCTTCAAAAATTCGAGGAATGTCCGCGCGGCGGGGGAGAGGTCGGGCAGCGTCGCCGCGCCGATCTCTACGAACTGCGGCGGGTCGAGCGGCAGGATGCGCACGCCGCCCGACCACGCGCGGCCGTTGAGCGCGTTGTTCATGGCAAGGCCAAGACCAGCCTCGACCATCGAGTAGGTCGCAAGGGAGTCCATCGTGGAGAATTTGAGGTTCGGCGTGATGCCGCAGCGCGCAAAAACGCGCGCGTTGTCGATGTCCTTGTCGGGATAGGTCTCAATGTACGGCTCGTTGGCGAACGCCGCGACCGGAAGCGCGGGCAGCCATGCCATCGGATGCGCGGCGGGGACCCAGGCCGTCAGCTCGTCACTGCCGATGGGAAGCCAGTCGTGCCCGCCCTCTCGCGCGGAGATGAAGCACAGATCGAGCTGGTGCGCGTTGAGCTGAGCGAGCAGCTCCGTACTGTATCCGCCGCGCAGCTGCACTTGAATGCCGCCGTAGCGCGAGTGGAAATCCGATATGATGCGCGCGAGCGGCGAATAGAACGCGCTGTACGCCGTGCCGACCGTGACGGTGCCGACGTCCAGACCGCGCAGCTGCGCCGAGAGCTGGGCGCAGCTCTCGCCCGCGTGTAAAAGCTCGCGGATGGCGGGCAGCAGCTTTTCGCATTCCTTTGTCGGGCGCACGCCGCTGTGCTCGCGCAGCAGGAGTGGGACGCCCGTCTCCTCCTCGAGTGCCGCGACCATGCGGCTCACACCGGAGGGCGTGTATTGCAGCGCCTCCGCCGCGGCGGACAGGCTTCCCGTTTCGATGGCGCAGACAAGCGCGCGGTAGCGGTCGAGTTCCATAGCGTTCTCCTTTGCAAAATTGTCAAAGATGGTTTGACGGATTATCGGTTTACGCAAAGTATAGCGCGGTGGTATGCTGTTGTCAAATCCTTGGAAATGGGGGAAACCATGGCACGCTCTTACGATTTAACGAGCGGCAGCATCCCGCAGCATCTGCTGCGTCTGGCCGCGCCGCTCATTATGGGCAATATCTTGCAGCAGCTCTACAACACGGTGGACGCCTTTATCCTCGGGCGCTTTGCGGGCGATCTGGAGTTCGCCGCCGTCGGCGTCGCGGGCTCGGTGATGAATCTCTTCCTCTTTATGATCACGGGCGCGTGCACGGGCATCTCGGTCATCTTCGCCCAGCTCTACGGCGCGGGCGAGCGCGAGCGCTTCCGCCGCGAGCACTGGCTGTCGCTCTCGTGCGGATTGCTGGTGACGCTTGTGTGCAGCGGCCTCGGCTTTTTGCTGCTCTCGCCGCTGCTGCGCCTCATTCAGACGCCGAGCGAGCTCAAGACCTTTGTGTCGGCGTATCTGACGATCATTCTGGCAAGCCTGCCCGCGGCGTTCCTCTATAACCTTTACGGCGCGCTGCTGCGTGCCATCGGGCGGGCGAACGCGGCGCTGATGGCGCTCGCCGCGGCGGTGACGGTCAACGTCGCGCTCGACTACTGCTTTGTCGCGTACTTTCAGTGGGGCATCGCGGGCGCGGCGTGGGCGACGGCAGCGTCGCAGGCCATCTCGGCGGTGCTGTGCATCGTCTACCTGCGGCGCAAAGCGCCGGAGCTCATCTTTGTGCGCGCGGACTGCCGCATGGACAGGGAGCTTTTGAAGCAGACGGCACATTTCAGCTTCGTCACGGCGCTGCACCAGTCGAGCCTGTACATCGGAAAGCTGCTCGTGCAGGGTGCGGTCAACACCGGCGGTACGGACATGATCTCGGCCTATACGGCGACGACACGCATCGAGGGCTTCGCCAACTCGTTCGGCGACAGCGGCAGCGCCGCAACGTCTGTGCTCGTGGCGCAGAATCGGGGCGCGGGGAAGGAAGAGCGCGTGAAGGAATCGTTTCGCAGCAGCCTTTTTCTGATGCTTGCGATGGGGCTTGCGATGTCGCTCATTATGTATGTCAGTGCGGGCGCGTCGGTCGGCTTCATGCTCGGGACGCGCAGCGGCGCGGCGTTTGAAAACGCGCGGGATTATCTGAAGCTCGTGGCGCTTTTCTACACGCTCTGCTTCACCGGCAACACGTTCGCGGGCTACTTTAACGGTATCGGGAAGGTGTCCGTCCCGTTCCTCGGCGCGACGAGCCACATCGCGCTGCGCGTCGTCCTCTCGCGGCTGCTGGTCGGCAAAATGGGCCTCCCCGCCGTCGCGCTGGCAACAGGCCTCGGTTGGGCCATGGTCAACGCGCTGTGGACTTTGATCAAGTGGGAAATGGAGAGAAAAAGCAGGAAATAAAGATCACCGCCGCTGGCAGAGCATCTGCCGGCGGCGGTAACTTTTTATAAAATCAGATGACGATCCCTTCGCAGTGGTCGAGCTCGTGCTGGATGATCTCGGCCGTCCAGCAGGTGAAGGCTTCGAGGCGTATCTGAAACTTTTCATTCTGCCACTGGACCTTGATGGTCTGGAGGCGCTTTGCCTTGCGCGTGCCGGTGAGGGACAGGCAGCCTTCCTCAGTGTCATAGGGGCCGGACTTTTTGATGATGACGGGGTTGAACATGACTATGTATTCGCCGTCATTTTCAAAGGCGATGATGCGCTTGTTGACGCCGATCATGTTTGCCGCCATGCCGACGCAGCCGTCCTTGTGAGCAATCAGCGTATCAAGAAGGTCCTGTGCCGCGGTGAGATCGTCCGTTGTGGCGGCTTCGGCCTTCTGGGCGAGGAAGGCTTCCTCTTTGCAGATCTCACGAATCATGGCGTTCCTCCTGCGCGGCGTTCTGCCTCTTGTAATTTGTGCCCCAGACGACCATGGAGTCGAGAATGGGCTTTAGGCGGTAGCCGGTCTCAGTCAATGTGTATTCGACGCGCGGGGGCACTTCGGCATAGACCTTGCGGGTGAGGAGCCCCTTGGCCTCCATGTCGCGCAGCTGCGTGGTCAACACCTTCTGCGTGACGTGGCCGATGGACTTTTTGAGCTCGCCGAAGCGCTTGGTGCCGTCCATCAGGTCGCGCAGGATGAGCACCTTCCATTTGTCGCCGATGAGCATGAGCGTCGTCTCGACGGGGCAGGCGGGTAATTCCATGGAAAACCTCCTTCGTGTTACAGATATTGGACGGTGATGCTGTCGGGGTTCGACTTGATCGCCTCCGGTGTGCCGGAGGCGACGATCCAGCCGCCGGCTTTACCGCCGCCGGGGCCCATGGCGATGAGAACTTCACCGGATACCTGTGCAGTGTCGATGTTCTGCTCCTCGAAGTAGACGCTGACACCCAGCGCAGCCAGTTCCCGCACCGCTTCCAGACTCTCTTTGGTGTTGCGGGCAAAGCGGGATGAGGACTTCACAAGGATGCGGTCGATACGCCCTTTCCGGCATTATGAACTCATATGGCAAGCTCCTTGTACCATGCGGTTTTTTCAAATGGCAAGGGCTTTCAATATGGGGACAGCTTTTTTCCTCTTCGACATTTAATAAATATTAAAGTTGACTGGAATATTTTTCATATTTATACTTGACAGATACATAACAAAGGTGATATATATCATAACTAAAGTGCCATATTGACGAGGAAAGCGCTATTGTTGCCGGAGATCCGGCACAGTATCCGGGTCGGGTGTTCCGTCTCGGTCATATGGGAAACATCGGCATTAACAAGGAGGAGAACATTGCCATGATGCAAAACTGGAAAACACTATACGAAGTAAAAGGCCCTAAGTCACTTGTTGAAATGACGGCAGTCGAACTGAAAGAGGCGATGAAGGAAACCGACACAGTGATCCTTTCTTTCGGTGCGATCGAAAACCACGGCGTACACCTGCCGCTCGGAGCGGACTGGTATCAAGCGAACGTGTTGATCCGCCGTGTTTATGAAGAACTGCTAGCGATGGGACACAAGACGGTCCCCGGATTTCCTGTGCCTTTCGGTGTTCAGACAAATAAATTTGAACGTGCGGGAGAACATCTTTTTGGCAACTGTTACTTAAATGAGCGCACATTCATCGATATGGTGGAAGATCTTGTGCTTGCGCTCCACGAAAGCGGGTTCAATCGTTTTGTCCTGTGTATCAATCATTCGGAGAATCACTCTGCATTAAATGTGGCTGCCAAGGATCTGGCTAACCGTTTTGGCATCAAGAGCGTCGTTCCCGATTGGGTGCCGCCCCACAATGACTTCTGGCCTACCGTTCTTAAAAATCCAGAGCATCAGGGGCACGGCGGAGAGGATGAGACCGCCTGTGTGATGGCCGCCGTTCCAGAACTGGTCCATGTTGAAAATGTAAAACCATACTATCCGCCCGAAGATCCAAAGCCGGTAAAGATGGGCGGCTTATACTACTACGGAGGGTCTGTCGGCGTGTTTATGCCGGTGCAGGAGGATCTTAGCCCCGGTTATATCGGAGATCCAGCCGACGCGACGCCGGAAGAAGGTATCCTTTGCTATGACGCTTATGCGAAGTGGATCGCGCAGGTCGCAGATAAGTATCTGTTCTAATTTTTCTTATACCTGAAGACACATTATTAAGGAGAGACAATGGAAAATAAAGAAATTAAAAAGATGCCGTTTGGCTGGGCCTTGTTCTGTATCGCTTTTCTGTTTATTTCTATGGTATGTTCGCTGCTATGGCTTGACATACCAATTCATATTAACCTGCTGATCTCTATCGCCGTGACTCTGCTGGTCGCGTGGCTCAACAACGGGCATGACTGGGCCGCGTTGTCCAACGCGATCGACTATGGCGGAAAGATCTGCATTCAGCCGACTATCATCATGATGCTCGTCGGTGTGATGATCGCCGCATGGATCGCGTGCGGTACGGTTCCAATGATCATTCACTGGGGATTGACCATCATCAATCCGAAATTCTTCCTTCTTACCGCCTGCCTGATCTGCTCCATCGTTTCTGTTGCCATCGGTAGTTCGTGGTCTGTTGCGGGAACGGTCGGTATCGCGCTGGTCGGCATTGGCGCCGGTTTGGGTGTAAATCCGGCTATGACCGCCGGCGCGATCATTTCCGGCTCGTATCTTGGTGACAAAATGTCGCCGATGTCCGATACGACCAACCTTGCTCCGGCTGTCGCGGAAGCGGATCTTTTCGATCACATTCGTTCCATGATGTACACAACAGGTCCGGCTTTTTTGATCAGTCTTATTATCTACGGCATTCTTGGTATGCGCTACTCTTCTGACAGCGTTAATTCCGAGTTGGTCGCCTCCACATTGCAAGCGATCGAACAGACCTACTGCATGAATATCTTTCTATTGCTTCCGGCGGTTATCGTGATCATTATGGCGATCAGAAAAGCGCCTTCTATCCCGACCCTGTTGGTATCTGCACTTAGCGCGATCATTCTTGCCATCGTTTTCCAGGGCGAAACGCTGAGTTCCATTCTTAACGTCTTGGACAGCGGTGTTTCCATCGACTCGGGCCTTCCGGAGTTCGACAAGCTGATGAACCGTGGCGGACTGCAAAGTATGCTTTGGACGGCATCCCTTGGTATTCTTGGTATGCTTTACGGCGCGATCATGGAGCGTACCGGCCTGCTCACATCGTTCCTGGAAAAAATGAATCCTCTGGTAAAGACCACAGGCGGGCTTATTACGACTACCATCGTTACCTGCACGATCCTCTTAGCTGCTACTGCCAGCCAGACGCTCGCTATCGTCGTCGGCGGACGTATGTACATTACAGAGTTCAAGAAAAAGGATATCCTTCCGCAGGTGCTTTCAAGGACACTGGAAGATAGCGGCACGATTATTTCTCCCCTCATTCCGTGGAGCCTCTGCGGTGCTTATATGGCAGGTACCCTTGGCACGAGCACATTAGAATATCTGCCTTACTCGTTCTTCTGTTGGCTGTGTCCCATTATTGCCATTATCTACGG
>CAVFND010000018.1:0-13032 GCA_963623615.1 Oscillibacter sp. ER4
AAGGGGCTCCGCTTTCTATATCAATGGAGTGATTTTCGGTTTCAGCCATGGCCGGGAACCATTGAAATTACTACTCTTTTGGAGTTTTGCTCATGGCTGAAAGATCAGAATTTTGAGGTGAGTATGCGTATGAAAAGGAAATACGGGCGCTCTGGAGTGGACCCTATTGTTGTTATAGCGCTGTTTTTTGTTGTACTAAAAGCAGCGGGCATCATTTCGTGGCCCTGGTTGTGGGTACTGAGTCCGATCTGGCTCGCATGCCTGCTTTTCGCCGTTATTTTTTCTGCCATTTTGGTGGGCGGACGAATTGTGAAAGGAAAATGGTAACTTCTCCTTCGCCTTATTACCACATGCATACGCTTTTTTCACCGACCGGTACAATGACCGGTCGGTCTTTTTGTGCACTTTTCTCCTCCCGCCCTCTTGACATTCAATATTGTTGTGATATGATTTTGATATCAGTTTTGGAGGTAACATCTCATGGAAGAAAAAATCATCACCGGTCATAAAAACGGTATGCTCGTGCTGCTGCTCTGGATTGTGCTCTATATTGCCGCTGCCGTCGGCCTCTTTTTCAGCATCACGGCGCGCTTGGTTCCGCTCACCACTCTATGTATCATCGTGCTTGCGCTCGGCTGGATCCCGCTGTGCGGTCTGCGCGTCTTAAAGCCGCAGGAGGCGCTGGTGCTGACGCTGTTCGGCAAGTACATCGGCACGCTCAAGGGCGAGGGCTTCTACTTCGTCAATCCCTTCTGCTCGTCGTTCAACCCCGCCGCCAAGACGAAGCTCAACCAGTCCGGCGACGTGGACGGCGGCCACAAGGGCGCGGACCTTCTCGCCGCCATGCAGGGCGCGTCCGCCGCAGTCGAAGTCGGCGGCAATAAGAAAATTTCCCTCAAGATCATGACGCTCAACAACGCCCGCCAGAAGATCAACGACTGCCTCGGCAACCCCGTGGAGATCGGCATTGCCGTCATGTGGCGCGTGACCGACACGGCCAAGGCCGTCTTCAACGTGGACAACTACAAGGAGTACCTGTCGCTCCAGTGCGACGCGGCGCTGCGCAACATTGTGCGCGTCTACCCTTACGACATCGCCCCGAACGTCGACACCACGGGCGACGGTCAGGCCGACGAGGGCAGCCTTCGCGGCTCGAGCGAGGTCGTGGCTGCACGCATCCGCGACGAGATTCAGGCCAAGGTCGCCGACGCGGGCCTTGAGATCATCGAAGCGCGCATCACCTACCTCGCCTACGCGCCCGAGATCGCGGCCGTCATGCTCCAGCGCCAGCAGGCCAGCGCCATCATCGACGCACGCAAGATGATCGTCGACGGCGCGGTCGGCATGGTCGAGATGGCACTCGAGCGCCTCGCGGAAAAGGGCACGGTCGAGCTCGACGAGGAGCGCAAGGCGGCCATGGTCTCGAACCTGCTCGTGGTTCTCTGCGGCAACCACGACGCCCAGCCCGTCGTCAACTCCGGCAGCCTGTATTAACTGCGCCGCGCTACTTTTTGGGAGGCTGCCATGAACGACAACGCCAAAAAGCAGGTGCCCCTGCGCCTGTCCCCCAAGCTTTACGCCGCCATCGCCGCCTGGGCGGAGGACGATTTTCGCTCCGTCAACGGTCAGATCGAGTATCTTCTGACCGAGTGCGTGCGCCAACGGAAGAAAAACGGCAAGTACGTCGGCGAGGAGATTGACGTCCCGCCCGAGCTCGACATCAAGTAAACAAGTGTTAAGAATGCGGAAAGAATTCGTTTCTTTCCGCATTTCTGTTCTTCATTCCGTTTAGGAATGGTCATTTGTTCAAAGTTTATTGATGACTTTTACCCGTCGCTGTGTCATAATGTTCTCAAATGTTATTTGATCGAAACGAGGTATCCCGCATTGAAAAAACTCAACCAGGCGATTGACCGCTTCTGTATCCTGCACCCGAATTTCGGCATCCCCAACCTGATGCTCTATGTCGTCATCGGCAATGTGGTGCTGGGACTTTTGTCCAGCTTTTCGAGCGGCAATTTTCTGAGTTTCTTTTCCTACACGCTCTCGGGTCTTCTCCACGGGCAGGTCTGGCGGCTCATCACCTTTGTCCTCATCCCCGGGAGCACGAGCCCCTTCTATCTTCTCATCACCTGCTACTTCTATTACTGGATCGGCTCGACGCTTGAGCGGCAGTGGGGCACGGCCAAGTTTACGACGTATTATCTGAGCGGCATGCTGCTCACCGTCATTGGCGCGAGCATCGTCAACCTCGTCACTGGCTACAGTATCCCCGTCTACGGCGCAAATTATGTCAACTTCGCCATGTTCATGGCTTTCGCACTGCTCTATCCCGACGCGCAGGTGCTCTTCATGTTCTTCGTTCCCATGCGCATGAAGTGGCTCGCATATATTGACGTATTCTACTTCTTCTTCGACATTGCCCGCTACATTGCCGCCGGTGCATGGTATTATTCCATCATGCCCATCGTGGCGCTTTTGAACTTCGTCATCTTCTTCTGGCCCGAGCTCACGCGCTTTTGGGGGCTCGAACGCCACCAGAGCAAGCAGGCCTCGCACTTTCATAACACCGTGCGTGCCCAGCAGCGTCAGGAGCAATATCAGCAGCAGACGCAGGGCTTCCGTCATAAGTGCGCCGTGTGTGGCCGCACGGATGTGACAAGTCCCGAGCTCCAGTTCCGCTATTGCAGCAAGTGCGCGGGGTACCACTGCTTCTGCTCCGACCACATTTTCAATCACGTCCACTTTACGGATGAGCAGCCATAAGCAAAGGGAGGCAATCATTATGGCATATACGAAAGAACAGGCGTGGGAGTTGCTCACGCAGTACAACAAGGGCGAATTTCATTTAAAACACGCCAACACCGTTGCCGATGTGATGCGCTGGTACGCGGAAAAGCTCGGCTATGGCGACGAGGCGGATTTCTGGGAGATCGTCGGCCTTCTCCACGACCTTGATTTTGAGATGTATCCCGATCAGCACTGCATCAAGTCGCAGGAGATCATGCGCGAAGCTGGTCTCGACGAGCGCCTGATCCGCGCCACCGCCAGCCACGGCTACGGCCTGCACTTCGACGGCCTTCCCGAGCCGCAGCACGAGATGGAAAAGGTGCTCTTCGCCACCGATGAGCTCACAGGCCTCATCGGCGCGGTCGCACTCATGCGCCCGAGCAAGAGCGTCAGCGATCTTGAGGTCAAGTCCGTCAAGAAAAAGTACAAGGACAAGAAGTTTGCCGCCGGCTGCTCGCGCGAGGTCATCGAGCGCGGCGCGGAAATGCTCGGCTGGGACCTCGACACACTCATCGAGCAGACGATCCTCGCCATGCGCGCAAGCAGTCATGTTGAATAATTTCCCCGCATAACATTTTACCGGTCATCTATAACCTGCGGAAAGGAAGGTGCTTTTATGAGCGATTTTACCTCTACGCCCACGCCAAGTTACAGCGGAAAGCTCCGCAACCACATGCTGCTGGTGCCCGAGTGCATCAACGAGTGCAGCGGCATCCGCATCTTCGGCAGAACGATCAAGTCCTTTGTCTTTTCCACTGACGTTGCCACCATCGCAAGCGTCAATGCTGACGCGGTGATCGCTGTTTATCCCTTTACTCCGCAGCCGCGCATCGTGCGCGCGGTCATCAGCGTGGCGGATATGCCCGTGTTCTGCGGCGTCGGCGGCGGCTTCACCTCCGGCGCGCGCTCCGTCGCCCAGGCGATGGAGGCCGAGCATTGCGGCGCTTATGGCGTCGTGCTCAACGCGCCCGTTTCGGCGGACATTCTGCGCGACATCAAGGCGCATGTCGACATTCCGGTCGTGGCGACCATCGTCTCCGCCACACAGGACACCGAGGCGCGTATCGCCGCAGGCGTCGACATTCTGAATGTCTCTGCCGCAGCGGAGACGCCGCAGCTCGTCGCCGCGCTCCGCGAGCGCCATCCCGAGATCCCCATCATCGCCACCGGCGGCCCGAAGGACGAGACCATCCGCAAGACTATCGCCGCGGGCGCGAACGCCATCACCTACACCCCGCCCGACAACGGCGTGCTGCTGGCCGAGATCATGCACGCGCACCGCGAGCGCTACCGGTAAGCTACATACAAAAAATGCTGGCTCTTATGAGCCAGCATTTTTCTTTTGTCTCTCAGTACGGACACGGGAACGCGGAGAACACCGCGTGACCGTCGACAATGGTGAACGGGTATTCAAAGGTCTCCTCGCCGCTTGCCGCCTGGCTCTGCGTCGTCTCGTCCCACTCGCCGCAGGTGACGGTCTGCGTCACGGTGCCGCTCTCGCCGTCGAGCGTCACACTGCGCGTATCGTTGATGATGGAATCGTTGCTGCCGCGGTCGGCAGAGAGCACGTAGAGTCTGCCGTTCACCTCGGCGTAGCGGTCAGACTCTTCAAACCATTGATCCGCCAGCGCCTTGTCAAAATAGCGGTACATCAGCTCGTGCATGTCTTCGAGCGTCGAAACGCCGTGGATCTCCGCGCTGTAATAGGTGTAGCCGTTGATCTCCGTCTCGTCCGGCGCGTCTCCGATCGGCGGCGTGTTCATAAAGAACCATGCCCACAGCGTGATCGCCGTGTCGAAATCCGCCAGCACGGTCTGCTCCTGCGAGACGTTTAGGATCGTCTTCGCGTGCTCATTCAGCGCATTGTAGAATTTGCTGTATGTCACCTCGAACAACTGCGGCCCCGCCGCATACGGCGCAATGACATACTGATCGAACGTGACCGTCAGGCCGTTTTCCGTAAAGTTCAGCGTCGCAAGCGAGGAGAAATCCTGCAAATAGGAATCGTAATCATCAAAATACTCCCCGCTGAGATTTTTTTGATCGATCTGGCTGAGAATGTTCCGGTAAATATTGTCCTGCAGCGAATTTCCCTGCAAATCGCCCTCCTCCGAGGCGAGCGCGTCCAGCGTCAGGAATTCGCCCGTCGTCAGGTCAAAGTTCCACGCGCGAGTGGCGGAATTCGGATGCACGCCGCCGTAGTAAGTGTAATTCTCCGCTGCGATGCTCAGGAGCTTTCCGTCTGTCATGTAGGTCTGCGTCAGGCTAAGCTCGCTCGTCCAGTAGCTGCCGTTCAAAAAGACAGACGTGCTGTTTTCCGCGTAGAGCTCCTTGGCCTCCGCGGCCATCTGCGCCGCTTCGGACTCAAGGCCCGCGAGCACGTTGTTCATCTCCGTGTTGAAGGCGTTCTGCGCCGTGACCTGCGCGGGGTTGCCCGTGCCACCGTTCGCCGTCACGTTTTCGGCCAGCGTGTAGAGCTCGCCGTCCTCCGTGCGCAGCTCGAGCACCGGCAGCTCGTAGCGTTCTGCCAAAAGCACCGTGCCGTCGTCGGCCTTGTACTCGTTTTCGTAAACTTGCGTCGCAACTTCAAAGTGCAGCGCGTCCGCCTGCGGCGGCGCGTTGTCCTCCCCCCCGCGGGGTGCTCCCGCGCCGCAGGCAGTCAGGTTCAGCGCCAGCACGCAGCAAAGCAGCAGCGTCATCCATTTTTTCATTCTGTTCTCCTTTCGAGGTCTCGAAATTTTATTCACACGATCACGGGTCCCTCCGTCCACGCACTGCCGCCTCTGGCTTCACGCAGTTCAGGGTAGGCGAGCACATATTGATCCGCCGCGCGCGCCGTCAGGGCGAAGAGTCTGCGCGCCTCCTCGCTCAGCGTACGCACATCGGCACTCTTCGTCAGCACCGGCGCGCTTCCCGTTTTTTTGATCGTTTTGAGCAGCTTTCGTCCCCTCTCATTGCACGCCAGCACGCGCAGATAGGGGGTCTCCGGCGGCACATCTGCCGCCGTCACGTCCAGATACGCCGCCAGCAGCATCCGCCGCAGCCGCGCATAGGCGTAGCGCTTCGTCTTCACCGCGGAGAGCAGCTCGTCGACGGACGCCGCCGTGCGCGCCGCGTCGTAAAACCGGCGGTAAAGGCCTTCGTTCCCGCTGTCATAGCGGGCGAAGTCCTCTTCTCGCAGCGTGCGCAGCTTCGATAAAATTGCGCGCTCCGCGTTTTTCATCGTCACCGGTGCGCGGCCCACGGCCCGTTCGCGCGCGTAGATGGCGGCGCTCTCCGCCGTCAGATACGCAGAGGCGTCCTCTCCGTTTGCGAGCAGTGCGCGGATGTGGCTCGCCGAGGCAAAGCCCTCCGCCGCGCCCTCGTTGTGGCCGACGACCTTCCGAGGGATCGCCAGCGGTGTGATCGTGCTGCCGCTTTGCAGCAGCGCCTTGCAGTATTCTACGCCTAAAATGTCGTTCGGCTCTCTGAGCACCGCGGCATCCTCGCCGATGAGCGCCCTTGCGGCGCTCTCCCGCGCCGCGGCAAAAGATAAGCCTTTTGCAAGCTCATCGCGCAGCGCGTCGGGAAAGTCCTCCCGCAGCAGCGCCCTTGCCGCGCGCTGCAATTTCGCTGCGTCGCCGCATTCGCTGCCAAAGGCCAGCGTGTCGACCACGCCCGTCGCCGCCAAAACGCCCACGCCGCCGCGGGCAAAGCCCTCTGCCGACGAGATGGCCCACGGCAGCGGCAGCTCAAGGACTAAGTCTGCCCCGCCGCGCACGGCGGCCTCGGCGCGCGCGTGTGCGCGCTCAATGGCAAAGTCGCCCCGCTGGACAAAATCGCCGCTCATCGCGCACACGACGGCGCTCTCTTCCTCCCCCGCAAGGCGGCGCAATTCGTCAATCTGCCACTTATGGCCGCGGTGGAAGGGATTATATTCGCATATTATACCAAATACCCTCATGGAAGTCCTCTCAAAGCGGTTACAAAAGAGTTACGTTTTGTTAAATTTACTTGTCTTTGTGAAAAAAGTTGTTATAATATATTCTGTATCGAATTGTACATCCGATCAAGTTGATTCTTATTTTATCGGAAATTCGGGCGCAATGCAAGCGCCCTCGGAAAAAGGAGTATACTTATGAATGTTCTGGTCATCAACGCAGGTTCTTCTTCCCTGAAGTATCAGCTGCTCAACCCCACCACGGGCGAGCTGCTGGCGAAGGGTCTGTGCGAGCGCATCGGCATCGACGGTCTGTTCACCTACAAGCCCCAGCTTCCCGGCAAGGAAGCCATCAAGGCTGCTTCCGTCTCCATGCCCACCCACAGCGAGGCCATCCAGGCCGTGCTGAACGCGCTCGTCGACGAAAAGAACGGTGTCATCGGCTCCATGAAGGAGATTGACGCTGTCGGCCACCGCGTCGTCCACGGCGGCGAGAAGTTCGCCAAGTCTGTCGTCATCAACGACGATGTCATGCAGGCCATTGAGGAGTGCAACGCCCTTGCCCCGCTCCACAACCCCGCCAACATCATCGGTATCAAGGCCTGCCAGGAGCTCATGCCCAGCGTGCCCATGGTCGCCGTGTTCGACACCGCCTTCCACCAGACCATGCCCCCCGTGGCTTACACCTATGCCCTGCCCTATGAGTACTATGAGAAGGACAAGGTTCGCCGCTACGGCTTCCACGGCACCTCTCACAAGTATGTTTCCCAGCGCGCGGCCGATATGCTCGGCAAGCCCATTGAGCAGCTCAAGCTGATCTCCTGCCACCTCGGCAACGGCTCTTCCGTCACCGCGATCGACGGCGGCAAGAGCGTTGACACCTCCATGGGCTTCACCCCGCTCGCCGGTCTTCCCATGGGCACCCGCTCCGGCGACATTGACGCCGGTATCCTCGAGTACCTGATGGGCAAGTACGGCATGGACATCAAGGAGATGGTCAACGTCCTCAACAAGAAGTCCGGCGTCATGGGCGTCAGCGGCGTCAGCTCCGACTTCCGCGACCTCGAAGAGGCCTTTGAAAAGGGCAATGAGCGCGCCGGCCTCGCTGTCGATATGTTCAACTACGGCGTGAAGAAGCTCATCGGCGCGTATGCCGCCGCGATGGGCGGCGTGGACGCCATCATCTTCACCGCCGGCGTGGGCGAAAACAGCGCTTCCCAGCGCATGGCCATCGCCTCCGGTCTCGAATTCATGGGCGTCAAGATGGACGAGGATGCCAATAAGGTCCGCGGCGAAGAGCGCGTCATCTCCGCCCCCGACTCCAAGGTCACTGTTCTCCTCATCCCCACGAATGAGGAGCTCATGATCGCCATGGACACCGAGGCGCTCGTCGGCTAAGACATCGACAAACAGCTACAAAAAATCCGCTCACGAAATTCGTAAGCGGATTTTTTTATTGCCGGTCTTCGAGCCACTGCATCGCGCCATATGCGAGCAGCGCGCTGCCGCGCGGTAAAATATCTTCGTTGAAGACGACGCTCTCGTTGTGCATGGGCTTTCCATAGCGCGCGTCCTCCTGCGCCGTGCCCGCGCCGAGCAGCAGATACGCGCACGGCAGCTCATAGGTGTAGGACGCAAAGTCCTCCGAGCCCATCCCGCCCTCGCGCAGGCGGTAGACGCTCTTCTCCCCGAACAGCGTTTCGGCATACCGCGCCATCTGCTCGGTCAGCGCCTCGTCGTTTTTGAGCGGCGGCGCGCTCGCGAGCTCTTCGACGCTCGCGCTGCCGCGGAAAGCCTTGGCCGTCGCGTCCGCAATCTCACCGATGCGGCGCAGGATCAGCGCGGTCACGTCGCGGTCAAACGTGCGGATCGTACCCTCGATCACGGCTCCCTGCGGGATAATGTTCGGCGCGTGGCCCGCGCTGAATTTGCCCATCGTCACGATAGCGGGCGTCTTCGCGGGCAGCTCGCGCGCCGTGATCTCCTGAAGCGCAAGGTAGATGTGCGCGGCGATGTTGATCGGGTCGACGCCCGTCTCCGGCATCGCCCCGTGGCAGCCAACGCCCTTGACCGTGATGCGAAACAGCGTGCAGCCCGCCATGAACGTTCCCTTGCCGCACAGCACGAGGCCCGACGGCGTTCCGGAGTTCACATGCAGTGCCATCGCCGCCTGCGGCTTCGGCGCTTCCAGCACACCGGCACGCAGCATTGTCTTTGCGCCTGTGAAGCCCTCCTCGTCGGGCTGGAAGACGAGCTTCACCGTGCCCTTGAGCGCGCTTTGATACGCCTTGAGTAGCTTTGCAGCGCCCAGCAGCATCGCGGTGTGCATGTCGTGCCCGCAGGCGTGCATGCAGCCGTTTTCCGAGCGGAACGGCAGGTCGGTCTTTTCCTGCACCTTGAGCGCATCCATGTCGGCGCGCAGCAGAATGCAGCGCCCCGTGTCCTCGCCCGTGAGCGCGGCGACCACGCCGCCGCCCAGCTCGCGCGGCTCATAGCCGAGCGATCGCAGTCTTTCTTCGACAAACTCGACCGTCTGCGGCAGGTGCGCGCCGACCTCCGGCGTGCGGTGGATCGTACGCCGGTTCCCGACGATCTCGTCCTTCATGGCAATGGCTTCCGCCAGTAACGTCTCTCCGTTCATGTAAAGGTTCCTTTCTCATTTCCGCGCGGCGGCTTTTTTCGCCGCGCGCTGCTGCGCTGTCCGCCGCACGAGCTCGCACAGCGGCAGGATGTATAAAAAGCACGCAAGTGCCATGCCCGTCATCGGCGCGCCGACGGTCGAGAGCGGTGTCGCCCCCGCGATCGACCACGGGATCAGCGGCGCGACGACGACCGCGCTGTTTTCGAGGTTGATGGCAAACTGCTCCTTATCCCTTTGCGACGGCGCGCAGAGCTGATGCGTCAGAATGATCGTCAGCGTCTGGTTGCAGGCAAGAAGGCCCGCCAGAACTGCCGTCACCAGCATCGAGGCGTAGGGCGAGGTCTTCTCGCTCAGCGCCGTCACGCGCCCGCACAGCCCGTCGAGCAGCCCCGTCTTGCGGAAAATGCCGGAATACGCCGACGAGATCATCACGATCAGCGCCACGCGCACCATCGAAATGATGCCGCCGCCGTTGAGCATCGCGCCGACCTCGGCGTCCGACGCCGTGTAGCCTAAAATCGCGGTCTTGAGGATCGTCACCGCGTCCAGATGCCGCAGGAAAATGCACAGCACGACCGCCGCCAGAATGCTGGCCGACATCGCCTTTTTCACGTTCACACGCAGGACCGACAGGATCAAAATGAGCACCGCCGGCAGGCACATGACCCAGTGGAGCGTCATCTCGCGCCCGTAGAGCGACCACAGCTCGCCCGCCGCGCCGCTGCCGCTTTTCGCCATCCCGAGCGCCGCATAGACGCCACAGCTCAGTAAAAGCGGCACGAGCGCAGTCTTGAGCATGCGCTTGATGTTGTCGTAAATGTTCGTCTCCGTCAGCTCGCTCACGAGCAGCGCGCTCGTCGAGACCGGCGAGCAGCGGTCGCCGAAGTACACGCCCGAGAGCATCGCGCCGCCGAGCAGCACGGGGTCCATGCCCATCGAAATGCCGACGCTCACGCAGATGGTGCCCATCGTCGCCGCCGTGCCGAACGCCGTGCCCGTCAGCATCGAGACGCCGCAGTTTAAGAGAAACGTCATCAGCAACAGAATTTCCGGCCGGATGAGGTCGACGGCGCAGCAGATGATGAACGGCAGCGTGCCGCACGCGCGCCAGAACGCCGTCAGAATGCCGATCAGCGGAAAGACAAGCAGCACGCTCGCCGACGTCTTCACGCCCGAGCAGATCATCTTCCCGAGCTCTTTCCACGAAAAGCCCTGCTTTTTGCCGTACAGCGTGAAGATCACGAGCCCCGCCAGGAGCGCATAGAGGATATTCGTCCCCAGCACGATGCACACGAGCAGCGCAAGGCAAAATAAAACGATCGCAGCCACCCAAGTCCTCCCCTATCCTTTTTCAACACAGTATTGCTATCTTAGCACGAAGCGGCCAAAATGAAAACCCGTTTTTATCCCACCGCATACGCCCACAGCGGCAGCGTCAACATGGACAAGAGCGTCGTGAATACGACATTCTGCGCGGCAAACGTCGCGTCGCTGCCGTATTTGGCGGCAAAGATGGCCGCCGTCGCGCCCGCGGGCATGCCCGTCATCAGGACGCTCACGCCGAGCGCCGTCGGCTCGAGGTGCAGCATCAGCCCGACGCCCAGCGCCGCCGCGGGCAGCAGCGCGAGCCGCAGCACGCTGAACTTCACCGTGTCACGGCTCACGATGCTCTTGAGCGGCACATCCGTCAGGATCGTGCCGACGATGAACATCGTCAGCGCGGAATTGCAGTTTCCGATGTACTTCACCGTGTTCAGGATCACGGACGGCAGCTGCACCTGCGTCACCATGCAGAGGAGCCCTAAATAAATGGCGACAAGGCAGGGGTGTGTCAGCACGTTTTTGATGACCTTTTTCTTCTCCACCGTCTCGCCCGCGACAAAGTACGTCGTGCCGACCGACCACATCACAATGCGCATCGGGATCAAAAAAATCGAGGTATAAAGCACGCCGACCTCGTTGTAGATGCCCTCGGCGATCGGATTGCCAAGAAAGCCGCTCATTGGCACGATGGTGCAGTATTGCAGCACCTTTTTCCGCTGTGCGTCATAGCGCTCAAAAAGAAAACGGTTTAGGATCAGGCACAATAGCTGCATCACGACCGCGCTCACAAGCAGCATCGCGCAGGAGCGGAGCACACCCGCGTCCAGCTCGATGAGGCAGGATTTGAAGATGTTGCACGGGATGACCACGTTGATGCAGAGATCGGACAGACACTTTTTGCCGTTCTCGTCGATGACACCTTTCTTTTTGAGCAGCGCGCCGATCAGCATCATCGCAAAAAGCGTCAGCTGTAAGCTCCCCAGCTCCAAAATGCTCATGTTTTTCTCCCGCCGTCCTTTCCTGTATGCCCTGCAAGCCGGAGCACAGCAGGCGGAAATTGCAAAATCTCCTGCTGGTGCTCCGGCTGTCAGGTTCCCCCACGCAAAGCGAACGAACGTGTGGATGGCGGCGCGGCGAAAAAGAAAAACCACGCGCTTTGTCGATCGTTCGGCTTCTTGTTTATTTCAGTATAATCGAGAATTTTCATCTTGTAAAGCTGTTAAAATTGATATGTTGTACAAGAAAAAGTTGTATACGTTCTCGTGTATCTCAGCTTCCTTGACGATCTCTCCCGCACACAGACCGGCAAAAACGCCGCCCGCGCGCTTGCACGGGCGGCGCTCTTTTTTACTTCTGCGCCGCGGGCTGCTGCTGGGTGATGCAGTGGATGTTGCCGCCGCCGAAGGCGACCTCCTTCGTCTGCACGCCCACGACCTCGCGGTCAGGGAACATCTTCTGCACCTGCTCGATGGCAAGCGCATCGTTTTCGTCGCCGTACTGCGGCAGGATGACCGCGCCGTTGACGATCAAGAAATTCATATACGACGCAATGCTGACCTCGCCGTCCTCGCGCGGGATCGTGCCCTCGACGGCGTCGATGGTGTCCGCGCCCTCGAGTAAGCACGGCTTTTTCGTCAGGCAGAGCTTGTGGACCTTTAATTTGCGGCCCTTGGCGTCCGTCGCCTCGCTCAGGAATTTGTAAGCTGCCTGCGCCTGCTTGTAGAACGGATGGTTCTTGTCCTCCGTCCAGATGCACGCAACCTCACCGGGCGCGACAAAGCATGCCACGTCGTCGATGTGCCCGTTCGTCTCATCGGGGTCGATGCCGTCCTTGATCCACAGCACCTTCTCGCAGCCGAGGTAGCCGCGCAGCATCTGCTCGATCTCTTCTCTGCTCTTGTCGGGGTTGCGGCCCTCGGACAGCAGACACATCTCGGTCGTCAGCACCGTGCCCTCGCCGTCGACGTGGATGGAGCCGCCCTCGAGCACGAAGCCGTCCGTGCGGTAGCTGTCCGCCCCCGCGAGCTCGCAGATCTTCTGCGCGACCTGATCGTCCTTGTCCCACGGGAAATACAGCCCGTCGACCAGGCCGCCCCAGGCGTTGAACTCCCAGTCCACGGCGCGCAGCTCGCCCGCGTCGTTCACGAGGAACGTCGGCCCGCAGTCGCGCACCCACGCGTCGTTCGAGCTCATCTCCACGACGCGGATGTGCTCCGGCAGGCGGGCGCGGGCGTTCTGATACTGCGCGGCGGAGACGCACATCGTGACCGGCTCAAACCGGGCGATGGCCTCGGCCACGGCGCAGAACGCGCGCTGGGCGGGCTTGCCGCCGCCGCGCCAGTTGTCAGGCCGCTCGGGC
>CAVFND010000019.1:0-12942 GCA_963623615.1 Oscillibacter sp. ER4
GAGCAGATGTTGGAGCTGGCCTTTTCGCGGCGGATGTGCTGCTCACGCGCGGACAGCGTCAGCACGTAGCCGACCTCACCGTCCACATCCTTCGTCTGGCCGACGATGCGGCCGGGGAGCTTTCTCGTCATGGCGGACGTTGCGGCCATAAAGCCGAGGAACGGGCCGCCGAACGCCGTGTCGAGGCCGAGGGGCTGACCGTCGCCGACGGCGACATCCGCGCCCATCGCGCGCGGCGTGGGCAGAATGGCGCAGGCGATGGGGTTCACGCCCATGACGAACTTGGCGCCCGCGGCGTGGACGATCTCGCCGACCGCCTTCGCGTCTTCGATCTGACCGAAGTAGTTCGGCTGCTGGAGGTAGAAGCACGCGGCGTCATCGCCGAGCGCTTCCTTGAGCGCGTCGAGATCGGTTTTGCCGTCCTTTGCGGGGACGACAAAAAGCTCGGTGTTCGAGGCAAAGCAGTAGGTCTTCATGACCTCGATGACCTGCGGATGGGCGCAGGCGGAGACATAGGCCTTCGTGTGCTTGCGGTCCTTGCACATGGGGATCGTCTCGGCCGCGGCGGTCGCGCCGTCGTAGTGCGAGGCGTTGGAAACGTCCATGCCGGTCAGCTCGCAGATCATCGTCTGGAATTCGAACGTGCCCTGCAGAACGCCCTGGCTGATCTCAGCCTGATAGGGGGTGTAGCAGGTGAGGAGTTCTTCGCGGGAGGTGACGGATTTGACGACCGACGGGATGAAGTGGCGGTAGGCGCCCGCGCCGCGAAGAACGGTCTTGAAGACCTTGTTCTTTTCGGCCATGGCGGTGACGGCCTCGCGCACTTCAAGCTCGCTCAGGCCCTCGGGGATGTTCAGCCCGCCGTCAGGCAGGAGCATTTCCTGCGGGACGGCTTTGTACAGACCTTCCAGGCTGTCGACCCCGATGGCGGCGAGCATTTCTTCCCGTTCCGCAGCCGTGGTGGGAACGTAAGAGCCCATCTCAGCCCTCCTGCGCGCAGTGCGCTTCGTAAGCAGCGGCGTCAAGCAGCTCCTCGGTGTCGGTCACGGGGGAGACCTTGATGATCCATGCGCCGTAGGGGTCGGAGTTCAGCGTCTCGGGCGCGTCGGCGAGCGCCTCGTTGACCTCGCAGATCGTGCCGCTGACGGGGCAGACCACATCGGAGACCGCCTTGACGGACTCAACGTCGCCCAGCGCTTCACCGGCGGTGACGCTGTCGCCCTCGGCGGGCAGGTTGATAAAGACGACATCGCCCAGCGCGTCCTGGGCAAAATCAGAAATGCCGATCACGGCGACGTCGCCGTCCATCTTGACCCACTCGTGGGACTTGGAATACTTCAGCTCAGCAGGGATGTTCATGGTAATTTCCTCCTCAAAATCGTTCTCAATGAATGTTGTTTATGTTTGACGGTCTAATGGATTCCGGATGTCCGGTCAAAAAGCTTTATTTCAGCGTTCGAGCTTGTAGAACGGCATCGGCACGATCTCGAGCTCGACCATGCGGCCGCGCACGTCGGCGTTCAGGTGCTTGCCGATCTCGATATCCTCGACGGGGATGTAGCCCATCGCGACGCCGCAGCCGATATAGGGTGCGAACGTGCCGGAGGACGCCCAGCCGATCTTCTCCCCGTCCATCGTGTAAAGGTCGCAGTGCTCGCGCACGATGCCGCGGCCGACGACCTTCATGCCGATGCGCTTCATTTTCGGCGCGCCGAGCGCGACAAGCGCGTCGCGGCCGATGAAGTCCTTGCCCGTGAGCTTGCACGGAAGCCCCGCCATCTTCGGCGTGATCTCGTCGTTCATCTCGTGGCCGTAAAGCGGCATCGAAGCTTCTAAGCGCAGCGTGTCGCGCGCGCCGAGGCCGCAGGGGATCAGGCCCTCGGGCTCGCCCGCCTTCAGAAGCGCCTTCCACAGATCAACGGTGTCCTCGGCCTTGCAGTAGATCTCAAAGCCGTATTCGCCGGTGTAGCCCGTCTGGGAGACGAGAGCGTGGATCGTGCGCTCACCGAGGTTCAGGGGCACGTTTTCGGTGAAGGTGTAGTATTTGGCGGGGATGTACTGCTCGTCGCAGAGCTTTTTGAGAATGTCGCCGGACTTGGGGCCCTGCAGGGCGATCTGGCCCCAGTCATTGCCCTCGTCGCGGTAGTCGACGTCGCCGGAGAGGTGGCTCTCGACCCAGGCGGCGTCCTTTTCGCGGTTGCCTGCGTTGACGACGAGCCAGTAGTTGTCCGCCGCGCAGCGGTAGACGATGAAGTCGTCGATGATGCCGCCATTGTCGTTGCAGAACATCGAATACTTGATCTCGCCGTCCTTCATGTTCGAAATGTCGGCGGTGATGATCTTCTGCACGTTGGCGACGGCGTCGGGACCCTTGAGGCGAAGCTCGCCCATGTGGGAAACATCGAACAGACCGGCCTTTTCACGAACGGCCATGTGCTCGGCAATGACGCCGGTGGGATACTGCACGGGCATCAGGAAGCCGCCGAATTCGACGATCTTGCCGCCCATGTCCACGTGCGTTTGATAGAGTGGGGTCTTCTTTTCCATAGTGCGCATCCTCCGAAAACAATAATTTTAATGAATCCTATAAAAATTATTAAAATTAAGCATCAAAAAAGAGACACAAAACTCCCTTTTGAGCTTTGTGCCTCCGTTAATCACCTGAGAGATTCCCTGCCCGAATGATCGCGGCAGGTTGCACCTTCGGCGTGCGTAAACGCACTTTTCGGAGCGTCGTCCGAGTTCGGCCCTTTTGCCTGAGAGCTTCTGCGTTCCCCTTCGGCGCCGCGGAATGGCATTCCGCGGTCTCTCCCGAACTCATCATCCGATCGGTTGATTCATTTTGCTTTTTAAAGCTAACACATCGATCCTCTTTTGTCAAGAAAGAAATTTGTGCATCTCACTTTACGGCGAGATGCACAAATTTGACCGCTGTTTTCAGAACACAACGACGAGAAGCATCTTGAACTGCTCCTGACCGTACACCGCGTGCGGGTGGCGCGCGGGCATGACGATGCTCTCGCCCCCATGCAGGATGTGCTCGACGCCGTCGACCGTGATCTTGCCCACGCCGTCGAGGCAGGTGACCATCGCGTCGCCGCCGGACTCATGGGTGCTGATCTCCTCGCCCTTGTCGAACGAGAAGAGCGTGACGCTCACGTGCTCGTTCTGCGCCAGCGTGCGGCTGACGACCTGACCGGACTGATAGGCGACCTGATCGCGCAGGGTCAGGACCTCTGCCTTGCTGATATTTTTCATACCGTCCATGATAGTTTCCTCCTGTTGAAACGCGCGGCGTTTGCCGCCGCGCGATATTATCTCCTATCATGCCCCTTTTTGCGGAAAAAGGCAACGGTTATTTTACTTTGTGCGCCAGCACGCAGTACCACTCGGTGTTTTCGATGTCGAACGCGCCGAACTGCACGGGAAAGGCTCTGACTTGAATGTCTTCATAGCCGAGCTGCGTGAGCTTGTCGAGCAGCAGCGTCTGCGGCACGGGATGATAGTGCTCCTCGAAGAGTTCTTTCTGGAAAATTTTGTTGTTGCGCTCGAAGGTGTAGAGAAGGTTGAAGAGGATCGAGCCGTCGGGCAGGTGATCCCAGACCTGCATCAGGTTCACGCGGTCGCCATTTGGCAGAAAGGCGGGGTTATAGCAGTAAAAGCGCTTTTTCTGCCCCACGATGCGGTCCCAGTTGCGAAGGTCGAAGTAGAGATAGCCGCCGGGTTCCGCAAGGGCGTCCATCTGCTCTAAAACACCGGTGATCTCGTCATTTGTCACGTAGGCGAGGGAGTTGCCGGTGCTCATCACGCAGTCGAATCTGCGGTCAAAATGGCTCGTGAGCTCGCGGAAATCGCTCTGCCGCAGGTCAATGGAAATGCCGCGCTCGTCTGCCTTTTTGCGGCAGCGCGCGAGCATGCTCTCGCTCAGATCGGAGCCGTACAGCGAAACGCCGAGGTCCGCGAGCGGCAGCGTGAGCGAGCCCGTCCCGATGCTCACATCGAGCGCCGAGCGGATGGGCCTGCCGTCAAAAACAGCCTGCCAGTGGGATAGAGTCTGTGCATCCTTTTTCGGGGAGTCGAAGAGGTCATAGATGTCGGTGCGGTTATGAACGCCGGCCATAGTGTGCGCTCATCCTGACAAAATATTGGATCGCGCCCCGCGCTCAGCGCTTTTTGCGCTGGGACGAGGACGGGATGTCCATCTCTGCGCGGTATTTGGCGACGGCGCGGCGGCTCACCTCGATGCCGAGCGCCGAGAGCGCCAGACGCAGCGCCTCGTCGGAGAGCGGCGAGGCCGGGTCTTCCGCGCGGATGAGGCTTTGCAGCCGCTGTTTGACCGCGTGGGACGAGACTGCCGCGTCGGGGCGGATCGCCGTGGTGAAAAGGCTGCGTACGGGGATGATCCTGCCCTGAAACTGGATGTATTTATTCTGCGCCGCGCGGCTCACGGTGGAGGTACTGACGCCCATCTTTTCCGAGAGCTGCTGCATCGTCACGGGCAGCAGCGCCTCGCCGCCGCAGAAAAAGCCGTGCTGCTCGCGCCCGATGAGCGTGAGCAGCTGCACGAGCGTGTCGCAGCGGGTGTGGACGCCCTTGATGAGGGCCTGCGCTTCGGAGAGCTTTTCTTTCACGTAGTGCTGGACCTCGGGGTCGTCGCTCGTGTTCATCAGCGCGGCGTATTCGGCGTTGACGGACAGGCACGGCAGGATGCGCTCGTTGAGCTCGATGACGAGCTGGCCCTGCTGCACGGAAAATTCCGCGTCGGGGGCCACGTAGGCGATCTGCTCGCTGCCGGCAAAGCTGCGCGAGGGGATCGGGTTGAGCGCGAGTATCTTGGCCGCGGCGGCCTTGGCGTCGTTGACGCTGACGCCGAGCAGGGCGGCAAGACCGGAAAAATCGTGCTTGCTGAGCATTTCGAGCCCGTCGCGCGCGATCTTCAGCGCCAGCGTGTCGAGCGAGCGGCCCTGCGCGAGCTGGAGCGTCAGGCATTCAGACAGATTCCGCGCGCCGACGCCCGGCGGGTCGAGCATCTGCACGGCGAACAGTGCCTGCTCGAGAGAAAAGAGCGGAATGTCGAATTCGCGGGACAGCTCTTCGAGCGGGCAGTCGAGATAGCCGCGCTCGTCGAGACAGTCGATCAAAAAGCGGCACAGGCGCAGAAGCTCGTCGTCGACGAGCTTCATCTGCCCGATCTGCTCATTTAAGTGGTCGCGGAACGTCTTTTTCCGCGTCAGAAAGGCGGTGAAGTCCTGCACATCCTCCATGCCGGAGGAGGCGACGCCGCGCCACGAGTCCGCCTCGCGCACCTCGAGCGGTTCGCGTTCAGCGGGCGCAGATTCGCTCGGGAGCTCGGTTTCGTAATAGGTGGGGGACTGCACGTCGAGCAGCGGGTTTGAGAGCGCGACCTCCTGCACGTATTCGCTCAGCTCCGGCGCGGAGAGCTGCAAACAGTCGAGCGATTGGCGCATCGTCTGCGTCAGCACGAGCTTTTGGCTCAGAGTCTGCTTCTGTTCAAGCGGCACGATAGATTCCCTCCCCAAATGATGCTCATTCATTAAACTAAAGTATAGCAGTTTTCGCCCTTTTTCGCAACACACAGATGCGCGGGAATGGCCTGAAAAAAGAAAGACGGCATTCAGATCGCACAAAAAAATCAAGGCGGCCATACGGCCGCCTTGACTGGCGCAAAGGGAAATGGTTACGGCAGCGGGATCTCCTTGCTGTCGAAGAGCGTCTTGAGCTCGATCGAGGTGCGCGAGTCGCCAAACTTCTTGATGAGCGAGAGCAGCTGGTCGAGCTGCTGGGTGTCGCGCACGGCGAAGCGCAGCAGCGCGTTGAACTCACCCACCACATGGTAGTGGCTGATGATGGCGCTCTGCGAGGTGCAGAAATCGCAGAATTTGTCGTATTTGTCCGGCTCGAGCGCAACGGAGATAAAGCCCGTGATATTGCAGTCGAGCTTCGTGCGGTCGATGTCGATGTGATAGCCGCGGATCACGCCGCTTTCCTCCATCCGGCGAATGCGTTCCGACACGGCGGGCGGCGTCAGACCCACAAGGTCTCCCATGCGGCGCAGCGTGCAGCGGCTGTCGTCCTGGAGGAGGTTGAGGATTTGGTAGTCAGTCCGATCCATCATGTTCTCCCTCTACCGTTCTCTTACACGATCTCGCCGCGCTTGATGACGGTTTTTGCAAGATTGCTGCCAACGCGGTAGCAGATGTAGTCGAGGTCGGGCGCATCCCAGATGACAAGGTCGCCCAGTTTGCCCTCTTCGACCGTACCGACCTTGTCGGCAAGGTCGATCGCCGCGGCGCCGTTGAGCGTGACGGCCGTGAGGACTTCCTCCGGCGTCAGCTTGTACTTGAGGCAGCCGAGGTTGATGACAAACTGCATGTTGAGGCACGGGCAGGAGCCGGGGTTGAAGTCCGTTGCCATCGCGACGGGCACGCCGGCGGTGACCATGTCGCGCGCAGGCGCGAACACCGCGCCGAGGTTGAAGCTCGTTGCGGGCAGCAGGCACGCGATGACGCCGCCCTTTGCCATGGAGGCGATGCCCTCCGGCGGGCAGACGATCAGGTGCTCCGCGGAAATCGCGCCGATCTCGCCCGCGAGCTGGCTGCCGCCGATGGCTTCGATCTCGTCGGCGTGGATCTTCGGACGCAGGCCGTACTTGAGACCCGCCTCGAGCACCTGACGCGCTTCCTCGACGGTGAAAGTGTCAGCCTCGCAGAAGACGTCGCAGAACTTGGCGATGCCCTGTTCCTTGACCTTGGGCATCATCTCCTCGCAGACGAGACGGACGTATGCTTCACGGTTAGACTTGTACTCCGCGGGGACGAGGTGCGCGCCCATGAAGGTCGCGACGAGATCCATGCGGTGGTGATCGTTGAGGTCCTTGATGACCTCGAGCGCCTTGAGCTCGTGCTCGGTGGCAAGGCCGTAGCCGCTCTTGGCCTCGACCGTGGTGGTGCCGAAGCCCATCATCTCGTCGAGCGCTTTGGAGGCCTTGGCGGCGAGCTCCTGCTCGCTGGCCTGACGGGTGGCGTTCGTCGTGGACTGAATGCCGCCGCCTGCGTTCTGAATTTCAAGATATGTCGCGCCGTGGAGCTTGAGACCCAGCTCGTTCTGGCGCCAGCCGCCGAAGATGAGGTGAGTGTGGGCGTCGACAAGGCCGGGGGTGACGAGATTGCCGCCCGCGTCGACGACTTCCGCGCCCTCGGCGGCGGGGACTGCGCCGGTGCCGACGGAGGCGATGACGCCATCCTCAATGAGCACCCACGCATCCTTTAAGAATTTGATCTTGCCCTGCTCCTCGCCGCGATGGGCAGATTTGCCCTCCGGCGTCGCCAGCAGGCCGATGTTTTTGACCAGTAACTTTTTCATAGTAAATGTTGTCCTTTCTCACTGTTGGAAAGAGCATCGCAGATTTTTACCCGCAAGGGGTACGCGGCATCCGTAAAGCAGCAAAGCTGCTAACGGCTGCCCAGGCGCCGCGCACGGCGCAAATAATTTTAATCGTTTTTCTGACGGCAGAAGGTGAATTGCCGCAAAGCGGCAAGAGAAGCCGCCCTGGGGCGTGCGCGTCAGAAAAACACTTTTCGCCCTGCAAACGTGCGCGCCTACGGCGCGTGCGCTGCAGCAGGGCGCATCCAGCTCAAAAAAGGGGCATATTTCTATGCCCCTTTTTTGAAATTGTATTTAGTGCATGTATTCCTTCACGGCCTTCTCGCAGAGCTCTTCGTCCGCGACGTAAGGCATGGTGATGTGATCCTGACCCTCGTACATCTTGTTGTACTCGGCGACCGTGGTCATGGCGTTCTCGTTGCGCGCCCAGCTGCGGCGGGCAACGCCGACCATGGTATCCCAAGGCATGGACATGCGCAGGATGGTGTCGACACGCTCGGAACCGTCGAGCACCATGCCGAAGCCGCCGTTGATGGCGCGGCCGATGCCGGTGCCGCCGCCGTTGTGGAGGGCGATGTAGCTCATGCCGCGGGCAGCGTTACCAGCGTAGCACTGGGTCGCCATCTCGGCCATGATGTTGGAGCCGTCCTTGATGTTGGAGGTCTCACGGAAGGGCGCGTCGGTGCCGCCGGTGTCGTGATGGTCACGGCCAAGGATGACGGGGCCGATCTCGCCGTTGCGGACCATTTCGTTGAACTTGAGCGCGAGGTTCATACGGCCCATGGCATCCTGATAAAGGATACGGCACTGGGTACCGACAACCAGCTTGTTCTTCTCCGCATCGCGGACCCAGACGTAGTTGTCGTAGTCCTGATAGCGGCGGTTGTGCGCCTTGATGTACTCGGCCGCAGCCACGTCGGTCTTGTGCAGATCCTCGGGATCGCGGCTCAGGCAGCACCAACGGAACGGGCCATAGCCGAAGTCGAACAGGCAGGGACCAAGGATATCTTCGACGTAGGAGGGGAAGATGAAGCCGTCGAGGTCGTTCTCGCCGTTCTTGCAGATGCTCTTCACGCCGGAATCGTAAACAGCCTTGAGGAAGCTGTTGCCGTAGTCGAAGAAGTAGGTGCCGCGCTCGTGGAACTTGCAGATCATCTCATAGTGATGCTGCAGGGTCTTGTCGACGAGGACGCGGAAGCCGTCGGGATCCTTGTCGAGCATCTCGGTGCGCTGCTCGAAGGTGAGGCCCTGCGGGCAGTAGCCGCCGTCGTAAGGAACGTGGCAGGAGGTCTGGTCGCTCATCAGGTCGACATGAATGTTGTTGTTATAGAGGTACTCGAGCAGGTCAACAATGTTGCCGCAGTAGGCGACAGCGCAGGGCTTGCCTTCCTTCTGGTGCTCGAGGGCAATCTTCGTGGCCTCTTCGAGAGAGTCGGTGCGATGGCTGACCCAGCCCTGGGTGTAGCGGGTGTCGATACGGGAATCGTCGACCTCGGCGATGATGGAGGCAGCGCCCGCGATCTCAGCAGCCTTGCCCTGAGCGCCGCTCATGCCGCCTAAGCCCGCGGAGAC
This sequence comes from Oscillibacter sp. ER4, assembly GCA_963623615.1. Lineage (GTDB taxonomy): Bacteria > Bacillota > Clostridia > Oscillospirales > Oscillospiraceae > Hominicoprocola. The sequence continues at coordinate 8,977 of CAVFND010000019.1, forward strand.
GAACAGACGGCCGGCGAGGTTCTGATCGTTGGGGATGCCGAGCTTCAGACGACCGGCGTTGAGCAGCGTGTTGAACGTGCCGTGGACAATGCCCTGGGGGCCGATGTACATCCAGCCGCCGGCGGTCATCTGACCGTAGTTGGCAACGCCGAGCGCGGCAGCGCGGTTAAAGTTCTCCTGGTCATCGAAGGTGCCGACCATCAGGCCGTTGGAGATGATGACGCGGGGAGCCATCTTGTGGGAGTGGAAGAGACCCAGAGGATGACCGGACATGACAACGAGGGTCTGCTCGTCGGTCAGCTGCTCGAGGTACTTCTTGATGAGGCGGTACTGCATCCAGTTCTGGCAGACCTGGCCGGTCTCACCGTAGGTGACGAGCTCATAGGGATAAAGAGCGATGTCGAAGTCGAGGTTGTTGTCGATCATGACCTGAATGGCGCGGCCCTCGATGCACTTGCCCTTGTACTCGTCGATGGGCTTGCCGTACAGCTTGCCCTCGGGACGGAAGCGGTAGCCATAGATACGGCCGTGCTCCTCCAGCTCCTGAGCAAACTCCTTGGCCATCTGCTCGTGATGGTCGGGGTGGATGTAACGCAGAGCGTTCTTGATGGCGAGCGCCTTATCGGCCTCGCTCAGGTGGGATTCGCGGCGGGGTGCGCGACGGTAGCCCTCTTCGAACTTCGGATACTCAGGAAGCTCGTAGTCCAGCTTGATCGTCATCGCGTCGTCTGCAAGATTGATCATGGTGGGTTCCTCACTTTCATAAAAATATTTCTGTAAAAACCAATAAAAATGAAAACAGAATTCTCACTTTTCTTTACAACTTGCATTATAGCAAAGATGTGCTATAATGAAAAGTACTTAATTTGTCTGCATACCATACCGGAAAAGTATAATGGAGGACAAGCGATGAAGCTCAGACAGCTGGAATACTTCTGCGCGGTGGCGGAGGAAAAAAGCATCTCCGCCGCGGCGCGCGAGCTGCACGTGGCGCAGCCGCCGATCTCGCGCCAGATCGCGCAGCTCGAAGAAGAGCTCGGCGTGCAGCTTTTCCTGCGCGGCAGCAAGGGCATGTCCCTCACTGACGCGGGGCAGAGCCTGTACCAGCAGACGCAGCAGATCTTTCAGGATATCCGCCGCGTAGAGGACAGCGTGCGCAGCGTGGGCAGAGGCATGAGCGGGCGCATCAAGCTCGGCGTCATCTACTCGGCGATGCCGTATGCCTTACATTATATAAATGAATACCACAGCCGGTATCCGCAGGTGGAGCTTTTCATCCGCGTGGGCTCGCCGCAGGAGCTCATCGAATCGCTCAACCGCGGCGAGCTGCATGCGCTGTTCCTGCGCGCCGCCGCGCGCGAGCCGAGCGGATTGCAGGAGCGCATTCTGGGCGAGGACGCGCTCGAGCTCATCATGCGCGAGGACCTGGACCCCGCGCCAGAGCTTTCTGAAGTGCCCATCGAGCGGCTCGAGGGCGTGCCGATGTGCCTTCTGCGCTCGGACGACCTCTGGAGCTACAATGACTTTCTGGTGCAGGAGTGCCAGCGCAGCGGCTTTACGCCGAATGTGACCTGCCACTGCTACGATACACCCATGGCGATGCAGATGGTGCTCTCGGGCTTTGGCATCAGCTTTCTGCCCAAATCCATCCTGAGCACGCATCCGGGCGCGCCCTTAAAGGCAAAGCCTGTGCGCGGTCTGCCGATCCGCTCGTATGCAGTTCTGGCATGGAACAGCGCGGTGCTGAGCGCCCCGTGCGTGCAGCGCTTTGTCGAGGAGAAGATGACTTAAAAAAATTAAGCCCGCGCTGAAAAAAGAGAAAGAAAACCTGTTTACTCCCCTGATAGGTCGCGATATAATGGCGGCGCTGAACAAAAATAGACGGGCGCAGCGCGCCTGTCTGAGCAAAATGACGATACATCAAAATAAATTAACGGAGGAACACAACCATGGCAAAGTTGATCGAATGCATCCCCAATTTCAGCTGCTCCAAGGAAAAGGACGAGGCCACCTATAACGCTCTCGTCGAGACCGCGAAGAGCGTTCCCGGCTGCACCCTGTTTGACGCCCAGACCGACGGCAACCACAACCGCTGCGTCTTCACCCTCATCGGCTCTCCCGAGGCCATCGAGGAGGTCGCCTTCCAGCTGACGAAGGTCGCCACCGAGCGCATCGACATGAATAAGCATCACGGCGAGCACAAGCGCATGGGCGCTACCGACGTTATCCCCTTCGTTCCCCAGATGGACGTGACCGTCGAGGAAGCCGTCGAGATGTCCAAGCGCGTTGCCCAGCGCATCTGGGACGAACTGAAGGTCCCCTCCTTCCTGTATGAGGACAGCGCCACCCGTCCCGAGCGCCGCAACCTCGCCACCTGCCGCAAGGGCGAGTTCGAGGGCATGCCCGAGAAGCTCCTGCAGGAGGATTGGGCTCCCGACTACGGCGAGCGCAAGATCCACCCCACCGCCGGCATCACCGCCATCGGCGCCCGTATGCCGCTGGTCGCGTTCAACTGCAACCTCGAGACCTCCGACGTTGAGGTCGCCAAGAAGATCGCCAAGGTCATCCGCGGCTCTTCGGGCGGCTTCCGCAGCTGCAAGGCCATGGGCTTCATGCTCGAGGACCGCGGCATTGCGCAGGTCTCCATGAACATGGTCAACTACGAGGATACCCCGCTGTATGTCACCTATGAGATGATCAAGGCCCTCGCCGAGCGCTACGGCACCCGCGTCATCGAGAGCGAGATCGTCGGCCTGACCCCCGCCAAGGCCCTGATCGACTGCGCCGAGTTCTACCTCAAGGCCAAGGACTTCGACTGCAAGAAGCAGGTCATGGAGTATCACCTGATCGACATGGAATAAAAAATTCAAAGAAGCGGCGCTGCCGCTTCTTTGAGAGCCCACTCAAGGCGGCTCGCCGCCTTGAGTGGAATTTTCAGCGCGCGGCATTCACCATGTCGCGCGCTGCGAAGTATCGCTGCGGACGCACATGGAAATCGACGAAGCGCCGCCTGCGGCGGATAAAGCGAGTCGGTTTCGAGGAAGCGGCACGATTGGCGCGCCTGAAGGGCGCGGGAATCGTGCCGCGACGGTGACCGTCCTCCGCGATGAATTAAAATCGTTTGCCGCCGGGAGGCGGCAAAGTCTGCGACGCTGATTGCGTTCTGAGCGGGTATTGGCTGCTCCAAGAGGGGCGGCTGACCGTAAAGGTGCGGCGATGCCTGCGCGGGACGAAGACGGCGCGAAATAAGGAAAGGAAATTATTCAACATGATGAAGTTAGCTGATATGACCGTTACCGGCTTTGCCGATACCGTTGCTTCCGATGCTCCCGCGCCGGGCGGCGGCTCCTGCGCCGCGCTCTATGGCTCCATCGGCGCCGCGCTGACCGCGATGGTCGGGGGTCTTACCCAGGGCCGCAAGAAGTATGCCGAGTATGCCGAGCATGCTGCCGAGGTCGAGAAGAAGGGCAACGAGCTCAAGACCCGCCTGCTCGACGTCATGGACCGCGACACCGAGGCGTTCAACGTCGTCTCCGACGCGTTTGGTATGCCCAAAGCGACCGACGAGGAGAAGGCTGCCCGCTCCGCCGCCATCCAGAACGGCCTGAAGGGCTGCACCAAGACCCCGATGGAGATGATGGAGCTCATCGACGAGACCCTGACGCTCGCGCAGTCCCTGCTGGGCCGCTTCAACGACACCTCCGCGAGCGACCTGGGCGTTGCGTTCCTGTCCCTCAAGGCCGGTATCCAGGGCGCGTGGCTCAACGTGCTCATCAACATCGGCTCCCTGAAGGATCAGGAGTTCGCCGCCGAGTACCGCGCCAAGGGCGAGGCCCTGCTCGCGCACGCGCTGCCCCTTGCCGACGAGTGCTACGCTGAGATCGTCAAGCTCATCGAGGGCTAAGCGAATATTTTATCAAAAAATGGCTTCGGTGCGCGCACACCGAAGCCATTTGCATTGCAAAG
>CAVFND010000020.1:0-10345 GCA_963623615.1 Oscillibacter sp. ER4
AGCATTGCAGCTCTTCGAGCTGCTCGCTTGCAATGAAAATTTTCTCTGGGAGGGTGTAAGGGAGGGATATCTCTTTTTGAAAAATAGATATCCCTCCCTTTATTCGTGCAGCGCCAACGGCGCTGCTTTCTCCCGTGCCCTTTGGGGCACAAAAAAAGAGGGGCTTTGGCCCCTCTTTTCAGTTGCGCACATAGTCGATATATTGGAATTTAAGCCCGTTTTCTTCGAAAACCTCGCTCTCGCTTTCGATGTGCCAGTCGGGGTTGTCGTCAAGATTCGGGAAAAAGCTGTCGGCGTCGGGGTCTGAGTCGACCTTGGTGACGTAGACGCGGTCGCAGCGGGAGAGGAGCGCCATGTAGACGCTGGCGCCGCCGATGACGATGGCGTCGTCGCCGGCGAGGGCGGTGGCCTCGGCAAACGAGTGGGCGATCTCCGCGCCGGGGACAGCGAGGTCGCTGTGGGAGAGGATGACGTTGCGGCGGTCCTTGAGGGGCTTGCCGCCCGGGAAAGTGTCGAGGGTCTTGTGACCGAGGATGACGGTCTTGCCGGTGGTAAGGGCTTTGAAGCGCTTGTGGTCAGCGGAGATGCGGAACAGCAGCGCGCCGTCGCGGCCGATGCCCCAGCTCTGGGAAACGCAGACAATTGCGGTCATAATATGAACTCCATGGCTTTCTCTATAAATTTTGCCGGTGCGAACGCTCAGACGGCAATGGGAATCTTGTCTTCAAAGGGACTGAACTGATAGTTTTCCAAATGGACGCTGTCGGGGGTGAAGGCGTAGAAATCCGTCACGGCGGGATCGAGGGTGAATTTCGGGGCGGGATGCTCCGGCTCGGAGAGCATCTTTTCGATGATGGGGATGTGGCGGTCGTAAATGTGCGCGTCGGCGATGACGTGGACGAGCTCGCCTGCTTTGAGGCCGGAGACCTGAGCGAACATGTGGACAAGCACGGCGTACTGGCAGACGTTCCAGTTGTTGGCGGCGAGCATGTCCTGCGAGCGCTGGTTCAGAATGGCGTTCAGCGTGCCGTTCGAGACGTTGAAGGTCATGGAGTAGGCGCAGGGGTAGAGGTTCATGCCGTGTAAGTCTTCGAAATTGTAGAGGCTTGTGAGGATGCGGCGCGAGGCGGGGTTATGCCTGAGGTCATAGAGCACGCGGTCGACCTGGTCGAACATGCCCTCTTTGTACCGGTGCTTGACGCCGAGCTGATAGCCGTAGGCCTTGCCGATGGAGCCGGTCTCGTCCGCCCAGGCATCCCAGATGTGGGAGGAAAGGTCATGGACGTTGTTGGACTTTTTCTGCCAGATCCAGAGAAGCTCATCCACCGCGCTTTTGAGGTACGTGCGGCGCAGCGTGAGGATGGGAAACTCCTTTTGTAAGTCGTAGCGGTTGACAAGGCCGAACTTTTTGATCGTGTGGGCGGGGGTGCCGTCCTCCCAGTGGGGACGGACGGTGAGATCGTCGTCGCGCACGCCGTTTTGGAGAATGTCGAGGCAGTTGGCGCGGAAGACCTGATCGGCGTAGCTCATGTGTGCGCCCTCACTTCGTCTGGCAGCCCGCGGCGCGGACGGCGGCGAGCGCCAGTTCGAGCGTCGGGTCGACGTTGGGGTAATCGAGATGGTAAATGTCGAACGCGGGGGGAAGTTCGGTGCAGCCGAGGATCAGAACCTCGGCTCCGCGCGCGAGCAGATGCTCGCAGGCGGAGCGGAAGGCCGTCGCGTCATGCGCGAGGTCGCCGGCCTTGACGCCGTTGTAGATGATGTCCATGACGGCGGATTGATCTTCGGCGTTGTCGGGGGTGATGAGCTCGACGCCGCTGTCCTCGAACGTGCGCTGGTAGATGCCGGTCTGGACGGTGCCGTCGGTCGCGAGGAGACCGGCGCACTTGACGCCGCGGCCTTTGAGCGCGTCGCGCGTGATGGCGATCATGTGCAGAACGGGGATGGTGACGGACGCGGCGACCGCGTCGTAGAAGTTGTGCGCGGTGTTACAGGACATGATGAGAAGGTCCGCGCCGATGGATTCAAGGCGCTTCGCGCTCTTGACCATTTCGGGAACGGGATCGGCTCCGCCGTGCAGGAGGGCCGCCGTGCGGTCGGAAATGTTGGTGTTGGAGTCGATGCACACGCGGGGGTGGTCCTGATCGCAGGAGGCGAGAGTGTGCAGGGTGATCTTCTGGAAGAGGTCGGCGGTGGCGAGAGGGCCCATGCCGCCGAGAATGCCGATGACCTTTTTATTACTCATGGAGAAGCCCCTTTTCTTTCTTTTCGAGCAGCTTCTGTTCGTGATTCGGAAGCGCGGCGAGCTCGCGGTCGCGCAGGATGATCTTCTTGAGACCTTCGACGGCGACCTTGACGGAGGCGGAGGTGTCCTCGCTCATGTCCTGATCGAGGCCGGCCTTTTCGCGCTCCTGGTTCCAGACGACGTGGAAGCAGGAGCCGCAGCGGCAGCCGAGCGCGGAGGCGACGACGAACATCGCGGCAGACTCCATTTCGCTCGCCTTGACGCCGAGGCGCTTCCAGCTCTCCCACTTTTGAAGGAGCTCGTAGTAGACGGGGCTCTTTTCAGGACTGTGCTGGCCGTAGAAGCTGTCCTTGCACTGGACGACGCCGGTGTGGGTGTGGTAGCCGAGCTCTTCGGACGCCTGACGGAGGGCGAGGGTGATGTCGAAGTCGGCAACGGCGGGGAACTCGATGGGCGCGTATTCGAGCGAGGTGTGCTCGTAGCGAATGGCACCGGTGGCGACGACGATGTCGCCGGACTTGACGGATAGGTCGATGCCGCCGCAGGTGCCGGTGCGGATGAAGGTGTCGGCGCCGAGCTGGTGCAGCTCCTCCATGGCGATGGAGGCGGACGGGCCGCCGATGCCGGTGGAGCAGACGGAGACCTTTTCACCGAGCAGCGTGCCGGTGTAGGTGGTGTATTCGCGGTTCTGCGCGACGAGATGGGCATCGTCGAACAGCGCGGCGACGGAGGGGCAGCGGCCGGGGTCGCCGGGCAGGATCACATAGCGGCCGACTTCGCCCTTGGCGCAGTGGATATGATAGAGACGTTCCAGTTCATGCATGATGACAGCGCTCCTTATCTATAAAATCATTTGAGATAATTATATCAAAGGAGAGAGTGGGGCGCAAGAGTGCAGACGGAGAGATATGAACAAAAAGTGCAGGAGACGCGGCAGATTTCTTACCGGATTCCCTTGTTTTCTGCCATTAAATATAGTATAATTGCAAAAAATATCCCCATGGGGCGATTTCGGGCGAATGTGCCGCGCCGTTTGGGTAAAACCGCAAAGGATAGAGGAGAAATTGCTATGAATATGATCCGCAGCGCAAAGAACCAGATCGCCGAGCTGACGGCGGCGGCTTATCGCGCGGCTGTGCAGGAGGGACTGCTGCCCGAGGGCGTTGAGACCGTCCCCGCCGTGGAGATCCCCAAGGATACCGCCAACGGCGACTATACGACGACGTTCTGCCTGGCCGCGTCCAAGGCCATGCGCAAGAACCCCCGCGAGGTCGCAAAGATCCTAACCGAGCACATGGACCTGAGCGACACGTACTTTACAAGCGTCGAGATCGCGGGCCCCGGCTTTTTGAACTTCCGCCTCGGCGACAAGTGGTATGCCGACGTCCTGACCGCCGTTGAGGAGGAGAAGGAAGACTACGGCCGCGACAACTGGTTAGATGGCAAGAAGTACATGGTCGAGTTCGTCTCCGCGAACCCCACGGGCCCCATGCACATGGGCAACGCCCGCGGCGGCGTGCTGGGCGATACGCTCGCCGAAGTGCTCGACTGGTCGGGCGCGAACGTCTGGCGCGAGTTCTACGTCAACGACTTCGGCAACCAGATCGAAAAGTTCGCCAAGAGCATCGAGGCGCGCTACATCCAGCTCATCAAGGGCGAGGATGCCGTCGAGTTCCCCGAGGACGGCTACCATGGCGACGATATCCGCGAGCTCGCCAAGGCGTTCTATGACGTCCACGGCGACAGCTATTTAGATAAGTCCGTCGAGGAGCGCCACGCCGACATGGCGCGCTTCGGTCTGGAGCGCAACATCCCGAAGATGAAGAGCGACCTCGAGCGCTACGGCATCAAGTTCGACGAGTGGTTCTTCGAATCCTCGCTGCACAACAGCGGCTATGTCAAGGACACTGTCGAGGAGCTGCACAAGCTCGGCTGGACGTATGAAAAGGAGGGCGCGCTCTGGCTCAAGACCGCCGACATCATGCGCGAGCAGTACCGCAAGCAGGGCAAGAAGGACGCGGACATCGACAAGCTCGACTTAAAGGACGACGTTCTGCGCCGTGCCAACGGCTTCTACACCTACTTCGCCGGCGACATTGCCTATCACCGCAACAAGTTCGCCGTGCGTCATTTCGACAAGGTCATCAACATCTGGGGCGCCGACCACCACGGCCACGTCGCCCGCATGAAGGGCGCGATGGACGCGCTGGGCCTCGACGGGACCAACCGTCTCGACATCGTGCTGATGCAGCTCGTCAAGCTCGTGCGCGACGGCGAGGTCGTGCGCATGTCCAAGCGCACCGGCAAGACCATTTCCCTCTCTGACCTGCTCGATGAAATTCCTGTCGACGCCTGCCGCTACTTCTTCAACGCCAAGCCCGACACGCAGATGGAATTCGACCTCGGCCTTGCCGTGCGCGAGGACAGCGAGAACCCCATCTACTACATACAGTACGCGCACGCGCGTATTTGCAGCCTCTTAAAGGCGCTGGAGGAAGAGGGACACAGCGTCAAGCCAGGTGCGGTCGACATGTCGATTCTTTCGAGCGAGCCCGAGCGCGCGCTCATCAAGGAGCTCTCCTCCTTCGCCGAGGAAATTCGCATGGCGGCGCGCGACTACGACCCGAGCTACATCAACCGCTACCTGATGCGCCTTGCCGCGGCGTTCCACAAGTTCTACAACGCCTGCCGCATCAAGGGCGAGGACGAGGCCGTCATCGACGCGCGCCTCAAGCTCGCAAGCGCGACCCGTCAGGTGCTCGCCAACGGCCTCAAGGTCATCGGCTGCTCCGCCCCGGAGAAGATGTAAAACAGATACCGACAACAAAAAGGCGTCCGGCCAATGGCCGGACGCCTTTTTACTATGCAGTTTACAGGACCTTTGCAAGGAACGACTGTAGTCTTTCGCTCTGCGGGTGGTCGAAGAGATCAGCGGGGGAGCCCTCTTCGATGATCGCGCCCTCGGACATGAAGACGACGCGGTCGGCAACCTCGCGGGCGAAGCCCATCTCGTGCGTGACGACGACCATCGTCATGCCGTCCTTGGCAAGGTCGCGCATGAGGTCGAGCACCTCGCCGACCATCTCAGGGTCGAGCGCGGAGGTCGGCTCGTCGAAGAGCATGACCTCGGGCGCCATGGCGAGTGCGCGCACGATGGCGATACGCTGTTTCTGGCCGCCGGAGAGCATCGCGGGATACTCGTTCGCCTTGTCGGCAAGGCCGATGCGTTCGAGAAGCGCCATGGCCTGCTCATCGGCCTCTGCTTGGGATTTTAAGCCCAGCTTGACGGGCGCGAGGGTGATGTTCTTCTTGACCGTCATGTGCGGGAAGAGGTTGAAGTGCTGGAAGACCATGCCCATCTCGCGGCGGTGGAGGTCGAGATTGACCTTCTTGCCGTTGAGGGCGACATCCTTGAAGTAAATGGTGCCGGAGGTCGGCTGCTCGAGAAGGTTCAAACAGCGCAGCAGCGTCGATTTGCCGCTGCCGGAGGGGCCGATGATGGCCACGACCTCGCCCTTTTTCACGCTCAAATTGCAGAGGGAGAGCGCATGAACGGCGCCGCCGTTGTACTCCTTGCAGACATCCACCACACGGATGAGAGAATCAGTGCTTGTCGCCACGACGCATCCTCCTTTCGAGCGCTTCGATCGCCTTGCCGGCGGGGTAGGTGATGCAGAAATACATCAGCGCCGCCAGCACGTAAGGCGCGAGGGAAATGTAGGTAGAGGTCGCCACGGTCTTCGCGGCGAACATCAGCTCGACCATGCCGAGCGTGGAGCAGATGGACGATTCCTTGACCATGGTGACGACCTCGTTGCCGAGCGCGGGCAGGACGTTCTTGATGGCCTGCGGCAGCACGACAAGCTTCATCGCCTGCGTGGCGGAAAGGCCCAGCGAACGCGCGGCTTCGGTCTGGCCCGCATCGACGGCGAGGATGCCCGCGCGGAAGATCTCAGCGACGTAGGCCGAGCTGTTGAGCGCGAGGGCGACGACACCGGGGATGAAGCGGGAAATGTCGATAAAACCGAAGATGTACAGGCGCGGGATGGAAATCGCGCCAAAGAGACCGAAATAGATGATCGAGAGCTGCACGAGCAGCGGCGTAGAGCGGAAGATCGCGATGTACGCGCCGGAAATGCCGCGCACGAACTTATTCTTGCTCAGGCGCATGAAGGCGAGCAGCAGCGCCGGAATGACCGCCAGCAGGACCGAGATGACCGCGAGCAGCAGCGTGTAGCCGAGCGCCTGTAAAAAGTAAACGCCGTATTTCGGCAAAAACGAAAAGTTAAAGAACGACGCCGGCGACATGCCGGTAAAAAGGCCGCTCCACCATGTGGCAAAATCCATGGGAGGGATCTCCTTTCCAGGTTTTTCATAGAGACGCCAATGAGCAAAGCCATTGGGGGCTTTGCTCATTGGCTATGAGAGATAGTGAGAAGAGAGCGTAATGAAGGGGAGAGCTTAGGCCGCGGGAGCGTCCGCGGTGACCTCGACGGCCTTGCCGCTCAGCTCATCGGCAGCGGCGATAAATTCTTCCATCTTGTTCTCAGAGGTCATCTTGGCGATGGCTTCGTTGATGCCGGGCAGCAGGCCCTTGGGGTCGCCCTTGGCAACAGCGATGCAGTAGGGCTGGGCTTCGCCGAGCTCGGAGGAGGCGGCGGCGATGGCCAGATCGGAGTTGGCTTCCGCATACTGCTCGGCAACAGCGCCGTCGACGACGATCGCGTCGATCTTGCCGTAGACAAGCTCGTTGACGAGGTCAGTCACGAGGGAGAGGGAGACGAGATTCGCACCCTCCATCTGGTCGGTGACGATAGCTTCCTTGGTGGTGGCAGTCTGCGCGCCGACGCTCTTGCCGGCGAAGTCGGCGAGGGTGTTGTACTGGTCGGCGGCGTCAGCCTTGACAAGGATCATGGCCGGCAGGTCGGTGTAATAGGGATCGGAGAAGTCGGCAGACTGGAGACGCTCGGGCGTAGCCTCGATGGCCGCCATGACGATATCAAAGTCACCCTTGGCAAGGGAGGTGAGCAGGTAGTCAAAGCTCATGTTCTCGACCTGAAGCTCCATGCCCATCTCATCGGCGATGTACTGGCCGGCGGAAATGTCGATACCGGCGTACTGCATGTTGCCGTTGTCATCGGCATACATGAACTCGTACGGGGCGTAGTCAGCGGAGGTGCCGAGCACCAGCGTACCGCCGGTCTGCTCGGTGTTGCTGTCGGTGTTGGCATCATCGGCGGTGTTGGTGTCGTCGGTCTTGCTGCCGCAGGCGACCAGCGAAAGGCTCATCATCAGAGCCAGCATCAGTGCAGTGAACTTTTTCATAGTCAATAGCTCCTTTTTTCAATTTCTTTCCATCTTGTATAATGTTTGATCGTTGAACGAATTTTCATACGCTTCATAAACGATAGCGTTAGTATAAATGTTTACTTATTCATTGTCAACGATTAAAAACTCAAAAATTGACTGAACTTTTGACGCTTTTCTATGCAAGATGCACAATTATGCACGAGAAAAGCCAAAAATTCAAAAAAGTATGCAATTATACGCGAATATATGCAAAATAAAACGGCGGGAGAGCCGTATAAAAGAAGCATCCGCAGAAGGCCTGATTACCTTTGCGGATGCGTTTTGTTATCTTGTGACGTCCGGCACGGCGGTGCGGGACTTTTTCGGCGTTCTGACGTAGGCGAAATAATTGCCGATCGCGCACAGCGGCAGGGCGGTGAGCACGTCTAAAACGGAGTGCTGCTTCATAAAGACCGTGGAAATACTGATGAAAAACGCCGCGATGGTCGAGGCGATGCGCCAGCCGCGCTTTGAGAAAACGGGCGCATACCAGAAAGCGAAAAACGCCGCCAGCGAGCCGACGACGTGCAGCGAGGGGCAGACGTTCGTGTTCGTATCGAACTCGTAGAACCCCGCGATGAAGCGCGTGAGGGCATTGTCGCGGGGAAAGACTTCGGGCCGCAGCGTCTGATAAGTGGGGAAGAGAAAATAGATGATGAGCGTTACCGAGTAAGTGATCATCACGAAGTACATCATGCGGCGAAAGCCCGGTACGTCGAAAAAGAACGTGTAGACCACCGCGCCGATGAGGTACACGAACCAAAACAGGTAGGGGATCAGAAACCACTCGTTAAAGGGAATGAGATCGTCGAGCGCGCAGTGCATGTTGATGTAGTGCGCCACGGGGTAGAAGCGTTCGACATACGAAAAGCCGAGGCCGAAAATGGGCCAGTAGAGCAGCAGCCACACGTGGGAAAACTCCGGCGTGTTCAGCTTGCTGAAGCGGAACTGGCGGTAGTCAACGCTGGGTTTGATCATGCGAGGTCTTCCTCCTTCTCTTCTTCTTCGGCTTCGCTCATCTCGGAGAGGATGTTGGCCGCGGCATTGTGCGGCACGGCGGCGTCGAGCGCGTCGCCCATCTTTTCGAGCGCGTTTTCATCGCTGAGCAGGCGCAGGCTCGTGCGCGCGATCTCCTTGGGCGTCCGCCCCGTGACCGCGCCGCCCGTGCGCAGGAAGAAGTCCTTGTTGTACTCCTCGCAGCCCGCGACCGCGTCGATGAACACCATCGGCAGGCGCATCGAGGCCGCCTCCGTCACGCTGATGCCGCCGGGCTTTGTGAGGTAGAGGTCGGCGGAGTCCATCAAAAGCGCCATGTCCTTCACATACGAGCGGACGTGGACGTTTTTGAAGTCATAGAAGCGGCGCTGAAGCCGGCGGTAGAGCTGTTTGTTCGTGCCGCAGACGATGGTCAGGTCCTGATCGTCCGGCAGGTCGCGCCCGATGCGGCGCGCAATGCTCATGATGGGGCCGCAGCCCATGCTGCCGCACATCATCACGAGATGCTTGTGATCCGTGGGGATGCCGAACGCGCGCTTGGCGTCTTCTTTCCGCACGCTGGAGCAGAACATCTGGCGCACGGGGATGCCGCAGGCGCGCAGGCGTTCGCTCGTCACGCCGCCGCCGAGAAAATCGCCCGAGAGCGACGAGGCGGGGATGAAGTAGCGGTCAAGCGAGCTGTCCTTCACGCTGGGCGAGCAGGTGTAGTCCGTGGCGATGAAGCAGGTCTTGAGGTTCGGCAGGTGCGTCTTCACGACCTCGCTGACCATCAGCGCCGCGAACGTGTGGGTGCAGATGACCGTGTCGTATCCGCTGCCGGCGATGAAGCCGCAGAGCTTTTCCGCACCCTGCGTCAGATAGCGGTAGAGCGCGGAGCCCTCGTGGAACTGCGCGGGATGCTCCTCCGCCGCGCGGTAGCCCACGCGGAACAGGCCCGGCGCGTGGCGGTAGATGCGCACGTGCCAGTTGGAGATAAAGCGCGAGACCTCGGGCGAGATGAAGCGCAGCGCGTCCTCGGTGTCGCAGGGAATGTTCTGAAGGCGGCACTCCTCCTCGAGCGCCGCGGCGCAGGAGTTGTGCCCCTCGCCGGTGTTGCAGCTTAAAATCAAAACTTTCATGAAAGATCCGATCCTTTACTGTAATTCTTCTTTATTGTGCTTGCTCCGGCGCTGCTGCGCGGCGCAGAGCTTTTGCAGCCGCGGGCGGTTGTAGCGCTGGATGATGAGAAACGGCAGATTGCCGAATAGAATATAGATAGCGGTGACGACCGCACCGCCCGTCCCGGGCCAGAGGCGCAGCGCGTAGAAGCCAAGCAGAATGAGCACAAAGTGCGTGAACTCGGCGACGCAGGTCTCTTCGATCATGCGCGGGAGCTGCGCGCGAAAGTCCGTGTCCAGCTTTTTGGCGGGGATGAGCTTGGGGACGATCTTGCTCATGTCGGGCACCTTGTCCTGCCACTCGTGCACGCGCAGGAAGCGATAGAGCTTTGCTTCCCAGGGGGCACAGCGGTAGGGAAATCTGTCGCCGTGGAACCAGGATTTTGGCAGCAGCCGCCCGATGAAAAACGATACGACGGCTAAAATCCCGTAGTAAACGCAGCAGCGCAGAAAGCCCATCGTCACCACTCCTTGTTTCTCCCGTCATAAAAGCCCGACGCAGTGACTGCGCCGGGAAAAAGCCGCCTCTGCGACTGTTAAAATGCAGTATAGCATAGACTTTATAATAAATGGTGAAGCCAAGCTCAATTTTTGTTGA
>CAVFND010000020.1:10355-12735 GCA_963623615.1 Oscillibacter sp. ER4
CGCACGGCGAAGCGGCAGCCGCCGTTCACCGGGTCCTCGACCCAGACCTCGCCGCCGTGGATGGCGGCGATCTTGCGTACGAGTGCAAGGCCGAGGCCGTTGCCCTCGGATTCGTGCGAGCTGTCCCCCTGATAGAATTTGTTAAAGATGCGCGCCTTATCCTCGTCGGGGATGCTTTTGCCCTCGTTGTCGATGGTGAAGAGCACGCTGCCGTTTTCCTCGATGAGGCGCATGCGGATCATGCCGCCGCGCGGGCCGAACTTGACGGCGTTGTCGATGAGGTTCGTCCACACATGCTGGAGCAGTCCCTCATAACCCGTGAAGTCGACGGAGTCGAGGTCGACGTCAAAGTCAACATCCTTTTCCGTCCACTTGCGCTCAAGCGCCAGAATGCACTGCCGCACCTGCTCATCGAGGCGGAAGCGCGAGCGCTGGGGGTGGATGGACTGGCTGTCGAGCTTACTCAGCAGCAGAATGTTGCCCGCGAGGGCGGAAAGCCTGCGCGTGTTGAAGAGAATTTTGCCGATATATTCCGCCTGCTCCTCGGGCGACTGCTGATGCTCCTGCAAAAGCGAGGCGTAGCCCTCGATCGCGCTGATGGGCGTTTTGAACTCGTGTGAGACATTCGAGATGAAGTCAGTCTGCAAGGTCTCGGTCGCGTTCAGCTCGCTCACCATGAGGTTGAAGCTGTCGAAGCTGTCGCGGATGTCGCGAAAGACGCTTTTTGTCTCCACGTGCACGCGGAAGTTGCCGCCCGCGACCTCCTTCATCGCGCGCGACAGGCGCGAGATGGGCGCGAAGAACGCGACGGAGAAGCCCGCCGCAGTCGCGCTGCCAAGCAGGAGCGTGAAGATGAGCAGCCACACGAACATCGGCACGTTGACGCCAAGGTGCTCAAGCCCCCAGGCCGCGAGCGCGGCGAGCAGCGCCACGCCGATAAAGCCCGCCATGCAGATGAAGAAGAACTGCACGCGGATATCGAGGAGCTTATTCTTGCGCTTGCTCATGTGCGCACCACCTTATATCCAACACCGCGCATCGTGACGATCTTGAAGTCGGGATTGTCGCGGAAGCGCTCGCGCAGGCGCGCGATGTGCACGTCGACGGTGTGGGTGTCGGTGCTGGAATCGTAGCCCCAGATGTCGTCCATGAGCTGCTGGCGCGTGAAAATGCGGCCGGGGAACGACGCCATCTTGTAGAGCAGCATGAATTCCTTCTGCGGCAGCACCATGCTCTCGCCGCCGACGGTGACGCTGAGAGAGTCGCACTCCATCACCGTGCCGCCGATGACCTGACGGCGCTCGCTCGCCATCTGGGCGCGGCGCAGCAGCGCGCTCACGCGCAGCACCATTTCGCCGATGTTGATGGGCTTGACCATATAGTCGTCGCTGCCGGAGAGAAAACCGAGGCGCATGTCGTCAAAGGCATCCTTGGCGGTGATCATCATAATGGGGATGGACGAGCCGCTTTCGCGGATCGAGCGCACGAGCTCGTAGCCGTCCATCTTCGGCATCATGATATCGGAGATGATGAGATCGTAATAGCTCTGCTCGAGCGCGGCAAGCGCCTCCTCGCCGTTGGAGACGCCGAGGACGGTGTAGCCGTTTTTGGTGAGCACGTGGGCGAAGAGCTGGCGCAGCTCGCGGTCGTCCTCCGCAATGAGAATTTTGAACAATCCGATCCCTCCGATCCTGTGTCGGCGCGCCGCGGTCTTCGCGGCGCTTGTCCCGTCAGTATACCATATCTTTTGCAAATGTGCAGTAGGTTGCGCGGAAATTTTGCACGGCGGCGAAACTGCGCAAAAAAAGAGCCGCCCTTTTGGACGACTCTTCGTATTCAAACTGTGCGTTAACCGCCGAGGTAGGCCTTGCGGACGGCGTCGCTCGCCATGAGCTCCTTGCCGGTGCCGGAGAGCGTGATGCGGCCCGTTTCAAGCACATACGCGCGGTCGGCGACGGAGAGCGCAGCCTGCGCGTTCTGCTCAACGAGCAAAATCGTCGTGCCCGCGGTGTGCAGCTCGCGGATGATGTCGAAGATCTGCTCCACGAGGATCGGGGCAAGGCCCATGGACGGCTCGTCGAGCATCAGCAGCTTCGGCTTACTCATGAGCGCTCTGCCCATGGCAAGCATCTGCTGCTCGCCGCCGGAGAGCGTACCGGCGATCTGCTTATGACGTTCCTTCAGGCGCGGGAAGCGCTCGTAGACGTCCGCGATGCCCGCTTCGATGGTGGAATTGGGCTGGGTGTAAGCGCCCATCTCGAGGTTATCCTCGACCGTCATCTGCAAAAAGACGTGGCGGCCTTCGGGGACCTGCGCAAGACCATGCTCGACGATCTTGTGCGCGGGAACGCCCTTTAAGTCCTTGCCCTCAAAGACGACG
>CAVFND010000021.1:0-12705 GCA_963623615.1 Oscillibacter sp. ER4
TTGAAGCTGAGCCTTATCCTGGGGCTTAGCTTTCTTCTGCCATTTGACGCTTACGTTCCAGTACTGCCATGCAGATTATCCAGTGATACAATTTATCTGTGGGGCGTTGCAGCAGGTTGGGAGATTGTGGTGTTATAGATCAGACAGAGGAACTGCGTTCGATGATCCTTGTAAACAGTAGAAAATTTTTTACGATTTTCGCGAATTTTAATGATTCTTTGTCTTTCAGAAATCAATGGATTTGCAACAGAAGAGAATAAAAAGAAGAAAAGCATCTCAAAACGAGATGCTTTTCTTCTGGCGCGGAAGAGAGGATTTGAACCTCCGCGACGCTTTTTACACGTCCTACTCCCTTAGCAGGGGAGCCCCTTCGGCCTCTTGGGTACTTCCGCAGGTCGATGGTAAATCAAATTGGCGGAGAGAGTGGGATTCGAACCCACGAATGCTTTCACATCGCCGGTTTTCAAGACCGGTGCCTTCAACCGCTCGGCCATCTCTCCGGATAATGAGTTCACGTCTAACTCTCAAACGCAAGAATAATGCTACCATATTGAAGTACTGTTTGTCAACATAAAATACGAGATTTTTCATAGATTTTTCATAGAATATCCTGTCGAATCAACTTACAGCAATTTGATGGAAGCGATGTTTGCGGTCATGGGGGGGGGAGTCGGACAGGTGGAGACAGGACAAGGCGAGTTAAAGTGCTTATTTGACTATATTTTCCATATTGACATCCACAAAGATCCATGTTATATTGATGCCACTGGAATCAATACCGACGGAATCAACCTGGAAGAAGAGGTGAGAGCGACGGCGAAGCGGATCGAGGGCGTGACGGAAAAGATACTCGCGCGTGCGAAAGAAGAATTCCTGACGAACGGATATGAGAATGCCTCGCTGCGCGTCATCGCGGAGAAGGCGGGGTACACCAAGGGCGTGATCTATATCCGCTATCCGGACAAGGAGAGCCTGTACCGCGCGCTTGTGGAGCCGGTGGTGGACGGACTTTGCGATTTTTTGCAGTCCGCGCTGAACGGCTTCCAATCCCTTTCGGGCGAGGAGCAGAAGGCGAATGAGAAAGACTACGCCGACGACGGCTTTCCTCGCTTCATCGCCTATATTTACGAGCACTTCGATATCTTTAAGATCTTGCTGACGAGCGGCGAGACGCAGATCTATCAGGAATTCCTGCACAAACTCGTTGAAATTGACACGGCCTGCACGACGCGGTTCATCGAGCAGACGCACAACGATGCGTTCTCCTCGGGCAGGCTGACGCCGGAGTTGGCGCACATTTTATCCTGCGCCTTTTACTCGGGGGTTTTCGAGGTCGTCATCCATGATATGCCGCAGGAGAAGGCGAACGAGCATGTGAGACGCCTGCGTAGATTTTACAACGCCGGCTGGCGGACCATTTTCGAAGGGGAAGCGGCTGGCCGCTGAACGATCCAAAAGGAGGCGAGAACAACGGACAGCAAAGCCTATATCGACGCGGACGGCTGGGTGTACTGCCCCGTCTGCGGAGCAAAGACGCGCGACAAGGTCCTGCCGGACACCGAGGCGCGCCGATGGCCACTCTATTGCAGAAAGTGCGGCAGAGAATCCATTGTCAACATTCAAAATAAGCGCATTCAATTATCATCCAAGCCAGACGCAGCGACGCAGAGCCGATAATTTGAAGGAGTTTCTCCCTCAGATCATCGGCTCTCTTTTTACCTGTTAGTTAGAGAAATCTAACTTGAGACCTGCGTATTTCAAAAGAAGGAAAGTCAACACATGAAACGATCCGAAAAGAGCTCGCCCATGGCAAGGCTGATGGCGCTTGCGGGCGAGCAGAAAAAGCAGTATGTGCGGTCGATCATTTTAGCGGTGATCGGTGTGGCGGCGGGGATGCTCCCATACTTCGCGGTTGCGCGCATGGTGATCGCGCTGCTGGACGGCGTGGCGGACAGCGTCTACTACGGGCGATGGTGCCTGATCGCGGCAGCGGGGTATCTGCTGAAGGTGCTTTTCTCCATCTGGTCGACCTCCGTGTCGCACACGGCGACCTATAAGACGCTGCGCGAGATCCGCAAAACGCTCATCTCCAAGCTATCGCGCCTGCCGATGGGCGACATCCTTGACACGTTCGCGGGACAGCTCAAGGACATGATCGTCGACCGCGTGGAGGGGCTTGAGACGACGCTCGCGCACATGGTGCCGGAGATGACGGCGAATCTGCTCATTCCGATCTGTCTGCTCGTCTACCTCTTTGTGCTCGACTGGCGTATGGCGCTTGTCTCGCTCATCACGCTGCCGGTAGGGATGGCCTTTGTTTCGGTCATGGCGCGCACGTATCCAGCCAAATACGAGGGCTCGGTACAGGTGAGCCGCCAGATGACGAACGCGGTCGTCGAGTACATCGGCGGCATCGAGGTCATCAAGGCATTCAACCAGAACGCCAAGTCCTACCAGCGCTATACGGACGCCGCCTATTTCTACAACTGGATGAAGAGCTGCCAGTGGCCGATGTCGGCCTACACGGCCATCTGTCCCGCGACGCTGCTGACGGTGCTGCCCATTGGGCTCTTTTTTTACGCGAACGGCAGCCTGTCGCCGCCGGATTTCATCACGGTCATTGTTCTGTCGCTCGGCATCATCGGACCTATCCTCGCAGTGAGCAACTATGTCGACAGACTTGCCATTCTCGGAACGGTCATGGGCGATATCGGGTCGCTGCTCGATAAGCCTGAGCTTATCCGCCCCGCGGAGGAGGTCGAGTGCAGGGATTCGACCGTCGAGATGCGCGATGTGACGTTTTCCTATGCGGCACAGTTTTTGTGGACGGTGCGGCGTGGAATCGAAAGAAACGCCTCAAAAACAGCTACCTTGTGATGCAGGACGTCAACCACCAGCTTTTCACCGAGAGCGTGGAGGAAGAGGTGCTGATCGGCATGCCGGGGAAGGAGACGGAAAACGCGGCGCGGGCGGAGAAAATCTTATCCGACCTTGACCTGCTGCCCTTCAAGGAGCTGTATCCGCTCTCGCTCTCCAGCGGGCAGAAGCAGCGCGTGGCCAGCGCTGCGGCGGTCGCGTCGCAGAAAGAACTGCTCGTGTTCGACGAGCCGACGAGCGGCCTTGACTATCTCCACATGATGGAGGCGGCAGAAAAAATTCATTATTTAAGTTCGCTTGAAAAAACGATCTTTCTCATCACGCACGACCCGGAGCTCATTGCCGCCTGCTGCAATTTCTTCCTGTTTTTCGAGCAGGGGAAAATCCGGTGGAGCGGCGGCGCGACGGCGGAAAACCGTAAAAAGCTGCGCGCCTTTTTCGCAGCGGAGGGACAGTAGACTGCCGCTGATGTCGTAAACCTGATAAGCCGCCCGACGGGACGGCTTTCTTCTTAGGATGCGGCGGGAGATTCCCTCTCGACGGGGTGGGAGATTTTTGCTATACTGAATAGCAAAAATCAACAGGGGAGCGAAGCAAGAAGATTCTTTTTATCTGCCACGGCAATATCTGCCGCAGCCCGATGGCGGAGTTCGTGATGAAGGACTTGGTCAAAAAGGTTGCCCTGGCTTCACAATTCCATATCGAGTCGGCAGCGACCAGCCGGGAGGAGATCGGCAACCCGGTCTATCCTCCGGCGCGGCGCAAGCTGGCAGAGCATGGCATCTCCTGCGAGGGGCATGCCGCGCGCCAGCTCACGGCGCAGGATTACGAGGGATATGACCTGCTCATCGGCATGGAGGATGCGAACCTCAAAAACATGCAGCGCATCTGCGGCGGCGACCCAGAGGGGAAAATGCACCGCCTGCTCGACTACACCGACCGCCCCGGCGACGTCGCTGACCCGTGGTACACGGGCGATTTTGAAGCGACATGGCGGGATGTGTCGGAGGGCTGCAAGTGCCTTCTGGCGGAGCTCGAAAAAAGCGGGATTTGACGGAATTTCAGGACAGGGGGGTAGACGATGAGCGGGATCAAAATTCACATTTTCCACACCGGCAAGGTGTGCGTTGCGCCGGAGCTGCCGTTCGGCGGCGAGCATTGCAGTGCGCTCAAGGCGTCGGGCGTGCTGGCCAGAAAGTCGGAACGGCTGTGGCTGCCGGTCTCGGCCTATCTCATCGAGTGCGCGCACGGGAACATCCTGTTCGACTGCGGCTGGCACCGAGATATGAGCCCGCGTGGAGTCTTTGACCGCAGGGCGCAGATTCGCTCGCTCGGCTCACTGCCGCTGTATCTCACGAATCAGGGTGTTATCGAAAGCGGCGCGGCCATCGACGAGCAGCTCGCGGCGCGGGGCGTCGTGCCCGCCGATTTGGACGCGGTGCTGCTCTCGCATCTCGACTGCGACCACGCAAACGGCCTCAAGCTGGTCGCGGACGCCAAGAAAATTCTTGTATCGAAGGACGAGCTGCGCTTTGCGGAGAACGGCTCGCCCGTCAACCGCATCCGCTACAACGCAAACTGGTGGCGCGGCACGAAGATGCAGACCTTCGACTGGAACGGCCTTATGGGCCCCGCGGGCCGCTCTTACGACGTGTTCGGTGACGGGATGCTCGTGATGGTCAACATTCCGGGCCATTCCAAGGGCCTGTGCGCGCTCCAGATCACGGGGGAGGACGAGAGGTTCGTCCTGCTCTGCGCCGACGGCGGCTACGCGAAAAAATCGTGGGAGCGGATGCTGCTCTCCGGCATCGCCGACGACCGCGCGGCGCAGAAAAAGTCGCTCGCATGGATCAGGGCACAGAGTCAGGATCAAGACTGCGTCGCATGCATCGCCAACCACGATCCTGACGTCGAACCGCACACAATTACATTGTAAAGCGGTCAACAGGCAGCGCCGCCGGCGCTGCCTGTTACTGTTTTCGGGCTTAATAATTTCTACCGCGGATGTTCGAAATTTGTTAAGAATTTTCACAGAGGAATCACAAGGTTTGCATGGTATAACTTTTCTTACAGGCAGGACAGAAACCAAAAGAGACCGGAGCTTCCGGCAATGGAGGAACATATTATGCAGACTGTCATCACGATCAACGCCGTCATCATGGCGCTATTTTTCGTATGCTATTCCTATCAATTCTTCTATGTGGCGGTGGCGCTGCTGAGGCGGAAAAAATTCACCGGCCGCAATGAAAATCACCGCATCGCCGTCCTCATCGCCGCGCGCAACGAGGAAAACGTCATCGGCCAGCTGCTCGACAGCATCCACGCGCAGAGAAACTATCCGATGGACCATGTGGATATCTACGTCGGCGCGGACAACTGCACGGACGACACGGCCCACGTGGCGCGCGCGCACGGTGCGATCGTCTTTGAGCGCTACGACACGCTGCACGTCGGCAAGGGCTATGTGCTCAATGAGATGCTGAAGCGAATCAAGCGCCCGGGCCGCAGACACTACGACGCCTACCTTGTGCTGGACGCCGACAACATCCTTGACCCGAACTTCATCTCCGAGATCGAGAAGGTCTACTCCAGCGGTTATGAGATCGTGACGTGCTACCGCAACTCCAAAAACTACGGCGACAACTGGATCTCCGCGGGCTATGCGCTGTGGTTCCTGCGCGAGGCGCAGTACCTCAACAACGCGCGCATGCGCCTTGGCAGCAGCTGCGCCGTGTCCGGCACGGGCTTCCTGTTTTCCGACCATGTGCTGGAAACATGCGGCGGCTGGAATTTCTTCCTGCTGACCGAGGACATCGAGTTCACCATCGACAATGTCGTCCGCGGGGAAAAGGTCGGCTACGCGGCGGGCGCGGTGCTCTACGACGAGCAGCCCACGAGCTTTGCCCAGTCATGGCGCCAGCGCATGCGCTGGTCGAAGGGCTACCTGCAGGTGTTCCGCAAGTACGCGTCTCAGCTTTTCTCTGGTGTTGCGCACGGCAGCTTCTCCTGCTACGACATGACGATGAACATCATGCCCGCAGCGGTACTCACGGGCGTGAGCGTGGTCGTGAACATCGGCGCGGCGATCGCGAACGCGGCGTCCGGCGGCTCGATGGCGGTGCTGGCGGTCTCCGTGCTGCAAACGCTGATGAGCCTGTACCTGACGCTCTTTGTGCTCGGCGCGATCACGACCGTGACGGAGTGGAAGAAGATCCGCTGCGCGGCGTGGAAAAAGGTGCTCTACACCTTCACGTTCCCGCTCTTCATGCTCACCTACGTGCCGATCTGCATTGTGTCGCTCTTTACGAAGGTCGAGTGGAAGCCAATCTGCCACACCAGAGTGATGACGCTTGAGCAGATCGAGGAACCCGGCCTGCGCGCATCGTAAAAGCGATTTTTCCATAAAAGGGGAGAGGGTGAAGCCCCTCTCCTCGTTTTTATTGTTACCGCTTGTCACCGGGCTTGAAGAGAAGCGCCATCAGCACGGCGAAGACGACCGCCGCGGCGATGCCGCCCGCCGTGGCGCTGAGTCCGCCGGTCATCACGCCGAGCCAGCCCTGCTCGCTGACCGCTTTTTCGACGCCCTTGGCGAGCGAGTACCCAAAGCCGAGCAGCGGCACAGTCGCGCCTGCGCCGCCCCATTTGACGATGGGCTCGTAGACGCCGATGGCCGTCAGCAAAACGCCGCAGACGACGTAACCCGTCAAAATGCGCGCGGGCGTGAGGGACGTCTTGTCAATGAGGATCTGTCCAATAGCGCAGAGGATGCCGCCGCAGAGAAAGGCGTTCAAATAATCCATCGCTTACTCCTCCTTCTGGTTTGAAAATACGACCGCGTGGCAGATGCCCGGGATGCTCTCGCCCTGAAACGTCGTCGTGGGGGAGAGCAGCGCGCCCGTCGGCGCGAAGACGATGCGGTCCCATTTGCCCTCGCGCATGCCGCGCAGCAGATACCCGCACAAAACGCTTGCCGAGCAGCCGCAGCCGCTGCCGCCGCAGTGCATGTCCTGCGATTCGATGTCGTAGAGAAGAAGCCCGCAGTCGGTGTAGCGCTCGCCGAGAGGCATGCCGTCACGCGCGAAAAAGTCCGAGACGATCTGATGGCCGAGCCTGCCAAGATCGCCCGTCACGATGAGGTCGTAGTCCTCCGGCTTCGTCCTCGTGTCGCGAAAGAGCGCGCGCAGCGTGTCGTAGGCGGCGGGGGCCATCGCTGCGCCCATGTTGTTCGCGTTGGTGACGCCCTTGTCGACGATCCTGCCGGTCGTGACGTGGGTGATATAGGGTCCTTCGCTCTCACGAGCGAGGAGGCAGCAGCCGCTGCCTGTGGCTGTCCACTGCGCCGTCGGTGTACGTTGCGAGCCGTAGGGCACCGGCATGCGGTACTGCCGCTCGGCGGTGCAGAAGTGCGAGGACGTGAGAGCCGCGGCGCGCTCCGCATACCCGCCGTCGAGCATCAACGCGGCGAGAGATAAGCTCTCACCCATCGTGGAGCACGCGCCGTAGAGGCCATAGAATGGGATGCGGCTCTCTCGCAGGGCGAACGACGAGCCGACGCACTGATTCAAAAGGTCGCCCGCAAAGATGAGGTCGAGGTCGCTTTCCTTGAGCCCCGCCTTTTCGAGCGCGCGGGAGAGCGCGTGGCGCTGCATGGTGCTCTCGCCCTTTTCCCAGGTCTTCTCGCCGAAGAAGTGATCCTCGCTCAATTCGTCAAAGTATTCGCGCAGCGGGCCCTCGCCCTCAAACCGTCCGCCGACGGCAGCGAACGAGAGGACGGAGGGGCAGCTTCGCAGGCGGCGCGTCTGCGCGCCGACGGTTTTTTGTTCCATCACGATCTTCCTTTCCGATGGATTTATGGGAATCGCTCAAAAGTGGCATTAGTTTCTGCTATTTTTCCAAGAATATGAGTACTTGACGCATATTGCGCAAGATGCTATGATGAAAAATACATTGATAGAGGAGGATTTTTCCGTGAAACGTGTGATTTCTACGACCGCTGCGCCCGGCGCCGTCGGCCCCTATTCCCAGGCCATCGAAGTGAACGGTTTTGTATTTGTCTCCGGTCAGCTCCCGCTGGACCCGGCGACCGGCGCGTTTGTCCCCGGCGGCACGGCCGAGCAGGCCGAGCAGAGCATCAAGAACCTGCTTGCGGTGCTCGAGGCGGCCGGCTGCAAGGCTGAGGACGTCGTCAAGACGACCGTGTTCATGATCGACATCGGCGATTTCGGCGTTGTCAACGAGGTGTACGGCAAGTATTTTACCGGCGAGTGCCCCGCGCGCTGCGCGATGCAGGCGGGCGCGCTGCCCAAGGGCGCGCTGGTCGAGATCGAGGCCATCGCAGTCAAGCCGTAGAGCGCGAAAACAGAAAAGAAAAGGGAGAAACGCGGCGTTTCTCCCTTCCTTTTTGCGCACGGACGCGGTATAATACTCGAATTACCATACGATACTTTCCGGGAGGAAATGAGATGAAAGAAGAAATGCGTACCATCGGCTATCTCTGCCCCGCGTGCCATAAGCGCGTCATCCAGCAGAGAAGTGTGTTTGCCCTGAGCGCCTCGGGCGCGGTCGTGAGCTGCGAATGCGGCGAATCGAGCCTGACCATCGAGGCGGAGGAGAACAAGTTCCGCCTGAGCGTGCCGTGCGGCGTGTGCGGCGAAGAGCATCTGGCGGAGTGCAGCGCTGACAAGCTGCTGCACGGGCGCGGCATCGGCCTTGCCTGCCCCGATACGAAAATGCTCTGCTGCTTTATCGGCGAGGACTACGCCGTCGAGCACGAGATGGAGCAGCTTTCGCTCGCGGCGGCCAAGGAGCGCGAGCAGGGCGACGATCCCGCCGCCTTTGCCGACAGCGTCATCATGTACGAGATCCTTTCCGAACTCAAGGAGATCGCCGCGCGCAAGGACGGCATCACCTGCTCCTGCGGCAGCAAAAGCTACGGCATGGAGATCCACAGCACCTACGTTGACCTTATGTGCAAGCAGTGCGGCGCGAAGCTGCGCATCCCCGCGGCGACGGACGAGGACCTTGACCGCCTCTGCTGCCGCATGAAATTGCAGATCAAAAGCGAGTGAGGGAAGACTATGATCGGTTTTCTTGCGCGCCGGTTCATCAAGGACTATCAGAACACGTCTGACGCCGCGGTGCGGCGCGCTTACGGCGTGCTCTGCGGCGCAGTGGGCATTGTCATTAACCTCCTGCTTTTCGCGCTCAAGCTGTTCGCCGGCACGCTTGCGGGTTCTGTCGCCATCACGGCGGACGCCTTCAACAACCTGTCCGACGCGGGCGCGTCCATCGTGACGCTGCTGGGCTTTCGCCTTGCGGGGCAGAAGCCCGACCCCGAGCATCCGTTCGGCCACGGGCGGCTCGAGTATATTTCGGGCCTCATCGTCTCGCTCGTCATTTTACTGATGGGCTTTGAGCTGCTGCGCGACGCCGCCGGCGCGATCCTGCATCCCGAGGCAGTCGAGTGCAGCGCGCTGACGGTGGCAATCCTGCTCGTCTCCATCTGCGCCAAGTTTTACATGTACTGCTATAACCGCGGCGTGGGGAAGAAGATCAGCGCTGCCGCCATGCAGGCGACGGCGGCGGACAGCCTGTCCGACTGCGCAGCCACCGCGGCGGTGCTGCTGGCGACGCTCGCGGGCTATTTCCTGCACTGGCAGATCGACGGCTGGTGCGGCCTGGTCGTGTCACTGCTCATTCTGTGGGCGGGCGTGCAGGCGGCAAGGGACACGCTCTCGCCGCTGCTCGGCCAGCCGCCGTCCGAGGAGTTCGTGCAGGAGATCCGCGACATCGTGATGGAGAGTCAGGTCGTCTGCGGCGTCCATGACCTTGTCGTGCACGACTACGGCCCCGGACGCGTGATGATCTCGCTGCACGCCGAGGTCCCCGCGCACGGCGACATTCTCGCCCTGCACGACGAGATCGACAATGTGGAAAAGAAGCTGCACGACAAGCTCGGCTGCGAGGCCGTTATCCACTTGGACCCCATCGTGACGGACGACGAGACCATCAACGCCGCGCATCAGAAGATCGCCTCGCTCGTGCGCGGCATCGACGAGAATATCTCCATCCACGACTTCCGCATGGTCACGGGGCCGACGCACACGAACGTCATTTTCGACGCCGTGGTGCCGTATGGCTGCCCCTTGAGCGACAGGGAGGCGGAGGAGAAGATCAAGCGGGCGGTGCACGAGCTCGACCCGCGCTATTTTGCCATCGTGCAGATCGATAAGAGCTATGTGAGATAAGCACACGCGCGCAAAGGAGAAGCTATGACGGACGAAGTCAAAAAGTTGAAGGAACTCATCGACGGAACGGACAATATCGTATTTTTCGGCGGGGCAGGCGTCTCGACTGAGAGCGGCATTCCGGATTTTCGCAGCGTGGACGGCCTGTACCATCAGCAGTGGGACGACCCGCCGGAGACGATTTTGAGCCACACGTATTACGAGCGCTATCCCGAGAAGTTTTTCGCCTTTTACCGTGCGAAGCTCCTCTGCGAGGGCGCAAAGCCCAACGCTGCGCACCTGAAGCTCGCCGAGTGGGAAAAGGCGGGCAAGCTCAAGGCCGTCATCACGCAGAACATCGACGGGCTGCATCAGGCGGCGGGCAGCAAAAATGTCCTCGAGCTGCATGGCAGCACCTTGCGCAACTACTGCGAGAAATGCGGCAAGTTCTACGACGCATCCTACATCAAGCACTCGCAGGGCGTGCCGCGCTGCACCTGCGGCGGGCGCATCAAGCCCGATGTGGTGCTCTACGAAGAGGGCCTCAACGAAAAGACGCTCTATCGCGCGGTGGAGTACATTCAGCAGGCCGACGTGCTCATCATCGCGGGCACGTCGCTTGCGGTCTATCCGGCGGCGGGGCTCGTGCGCTACTACCGCGGACACAAGCTCGTCGTCATCAACAAGACGCCGCTCGACCGCGGTCTTGGCACCGACCTTGCCGTCACGGGCGCGGTGGGGGAGACACTCTCGCAGCTTTAACGCAAAAAGATGCCGGAAAAGTTTGAAAAATTCGAGCTTTTCCGGCATTTCTCTCACAGCAAAATTTTTTATTTTTTCTCTCAAAAAAAGGTTGACATTTGGGTTGTTTTGGGCTTATAATAACCAAGCGGTCGTTGAGAGACAGCCGCTTGAAAGATGAACATGCGGGTGTGCTGGAATTGGCAGACAGGCTAGCTTGAGGTGCTAGTGTTCGTATGGACGTGCGGGTTCAAGTCCCGCCATCCGCACCATCTTTTTCAAAATCAGGTATGCGCGAGTGGTGGAATTGGCAGACTCGCTAGATTCAGGTTCTAGTGCTCATTACGGGCGTGCGGGTTCAAGTCCCGCCTCGCGCACCAAAGGGAAAACCCTTGAAAACACGAGTTTTCAAGGGTTTTGTTGCGTCTACGGATGGTCGTTTTCCCCTTACAGAATTTTACGCCTGCTTTTTCGCCTGAATGCCCTCAATGAAACTGTCCATGCGATGTGCACTTTCGCGCCGCATCTGCTCTGTCACGTGCGCGTAAGTATCCAGTGTAAGCGCTGCCGTATGATGGCCTAAATTCTCTTGCACGGTTTTGATGTCATCGCCGGAGCGGAGCGCAGCGACTGCGTAGCTGTGCCGCAGATCATGAAAGCGGGCAGAGGGGACGCCGGCAGCCGCGGCGAGCTTCTTGAAATGCAGATATACCGTTTGGGCGCAGAGGTTCCTTCCGAGCGCATTTGTGAAAACGAGGTTGAAAGGATTGCTCCACGCAGAGCCAGCTTTCGACCGCTGCGAATTTTGTGATTTTCGCTGGTTGGTCAAAAGCTGCATGACATAGTTTGCCGGGGCAATGACACGGCTTTTCCCGTTTTTGGTTGAAGCAAGGATGTACTCGCCGCTGGAACTGCGCACCTTTTGGAGCTGCTGCTTTATGGTGATCGTGCCGCCTTTGAAGTCGATACAGTCCCACGTCAGCCCCAGCACTTTACCTTCGCGCATTCCCGTGAAGAGCGTGACAACATAAATGGTCTCATACTCGCAGCCTTTGACCGCATCAAGGAAGGCAACCATTTCGTCATCTGCGAGGGGCTTTATTTCGGTTTTGCGCACTTTGGGGAGATCAGGCTTGTCGGCGGGATTATGACGGATATAGCCGAGTGAAACAGCCTTTTCGAGGGCTTTGTGCAGCGCGCCGTGAACATTCTTCTTAGATTTTGCAGAGAGCGGCTTTTTGCTGCGCTTATTGGTCAGGTTATTATAGAGCCGTTGCACGTCAACGGCGGTCAGCTCAGAGAGCCTCAGCGCGCCGATGGCGGGCTTGATGTGCTGCTTGATGTTTGCCTTGTAGCTTTCGACTGTGCGCGGCTTTACGCTGTTCAGGTATTCTTCTGCCCATGTGTTGAGCCATTGGCCGACAGTCATTTTTGACGGTTCAAAATAATCTCCGTCATTGACGGCGACCGCCGCGGCCTGCATTTTCTCGCCCACCTCTTTCTGAGTTTTTCCCGAGAAGCTGCGCCGCATCTGTTTGCCCGTGCCGGGATCTCGACCAACAGTGACACGCGCTTCCCAAAAGGTATATTCTTTTCCGTTTCGCAGTACGGTCTTCTTGCGGATGTTGCCCGCGGCCTGTTTGTTCTTATCGAACGCATGGGTATAAATGTCCAGCGTAGTGGAGGGCTGACTGTGGCCGAGGATGCCTGCCACCGTTGCCACATCGGTGCCATTAGCAATCATCAGGCTGGCGGCGGTGTGGCGGAGCGAGTGGACATTCAGCTCCTGCGGTAAGTTGTTCTTTTTGAGGATCAGCTTAAAACGGTAAGTGAAGGTGGTGGGCGTCATGGGGAGCTGCGC
>CAVFND010000022.1:0-12684 GCA_963623615.1 Oscillibacter sp. ER4
GTCGCCAGCTCACCGACACTCTTTGCCCCGCAGGGACCGTAGGGATCGTGGCTCGATACCATGTCCACATAGGTGCGCGGCATGTCGCCCATCTGCGGAATGCGGTAGTGCAAGAAATCGGTCGACAGTGTACGGCGCGAGCGCGGGTTAATCTCCATGCGCTCATAGAGCGCGTAGCCCACGCCCTGCGCGATGCCGCCCTCGAGCTGACCGGCGACGGTCAGGCGGTTGATGGGCGTGCCGACGTCCACGACCTCGATGATGTCCATGAGGCGGATGGCGTTGAGCTTCTTGTGGTATTCCGCCTTGACAAAGCAGACGGAGAACGGGTTCGGGCAGGCCGCAGCCTTGTAGGTGCCCGCGCCGATGGGCACGCTGCCCTTGGGGTCGAACAAGATCTTGCGCGCGGCGTCTTCAAAGCTCAGTTCAAGCTCCTCGCTGCCGCTGATATAGTAGCGGTGGTCTTTTTCCTTGACCGTGCAGCCTGAGTAGATGACCTTGAGCTGCTCGACCATCTTCTTTCTCAGATCGTCGCAGGCGAGCTTGACCGCGTTGCCGCAGATAAACGTCTGGCTCGAACCGAACGTGCCGGTGTTGTAAGGCGTCAGGCCCGTGTCCGCCGCGGTGATCTGCACGCTGGAAAGCGGGATGCCGAGGCATTCCGCCGCGATCTGGCTCTCCATCGTCTCGCTGCCCTGACCGATATCGGCAGAGCCGACGAGCAGGTGCACGGACGCATCGGCGTTGAGCATGACGACCGCGCCGCTCAGGCCCTCTTTCGAGGACGGGCCGGAGCCGTGGCAGCTGAACGAAATGCCCCAGGCCTGACGGATATTTTCGTCGTCGATCAGGGGTTCTTTCTCGTCGATCTCCTTCTGGATCTGCTGGCAGCGGCGCGCGCAGTCCTCAATGCCGTTGCTGCTGACGGGGATGCTCGCGCAGGGGAAGCACTCGCCCACCTGCACGTGGTTCATCAGGCGGAATTCGACAGGGTCCATATTGAGCTTCTGCGCGAGGCGGTCCATCAGAATTTCGCGGCCGAACGTGAGCTGCGTGTTGCCGTAGCCGCGGAACGCGCCGCCCGTCACATGGTTCGTAAAAACGCTCAGGCCGATGAATGAGTAGTTCGGCACATTGTACTGTAATTTACGCGCGGCGGCGGCCACGACCGTCGGCGTATGCGTGGTGTAAGGGCCGGCGTTCAGGCGGAACGTCGTGTCGAAGAGCTGCAGCTTGCCGTTTTTGTCCACGCCGATGCGAAGATCGACGTCGGAGGCGTGGCGCACGACGGAGTAGAAATCCTCCTCGCGCGAATAGAGCAGCTTCACGGGGCGCTTGATCTTGCGGGAGATGAGCGCCGCGGCGTGCTGGGCGTGCAGCTGCTGGCGCGCGCCGAAGCCTGCGCCGACGAGCGGCTTGATGATGTGCACGTCGACTTCCTTGAGTCCGAAGAGCTCGGCCAGAATGCGGCGCTCCTGAAACACCGTCTGCGAGCAGCTGTAGATCGTCATGTGCTCGCCGTCGCTGAAATCACAGATGCAGCAGGTCAGCTCGATCATCGTGTGCTGCATCGGCGGCGTGACGAAGTGGTCTTCTAAGATGATGTCGGACTTTTCCTCGCCCACGGCGATGTCGCCCTGCGACACCTCGCGCCGCTGGACGACGTTCGTATCGGAAAGGTGCGGCTGCATCGCGGGCGCGTTGTCCGCGAGCGCGGCCTTGACGTCGAGGATCGGCGCAAGGTTCTCGTATTCGACCTTCACCGCCTCGGCAGCGGCGCGGGCCGCCTCCTCCGTCTCCGCGGCGACGACGGCCACGCGGTCGCCGATGGTCAGCGGCTCGGTCGTCAGCACCTTTTCATCCGCCATCAGGAGCGGAGAGGGCGGGTTGCCCGAGCAGTTGAAGTAGGCCTGCGGGGCCTCCTCCGGCAGGGCACAGCCTAAGTAACCGGGAACCTTTTCCGCCTCGCTCACATCAATGCTCAGCACCTTGGCACGGGAATACGGGCAGCGCACCAGCGCGGCGTAGGCCATGTTGGGAAGCTCTAAGTCGTCGGTGTACTTGCCGCGCCCCAGCGCCTTATCCATGGACTCAAGGCGCGGCGCGGCGTGGTTGACAATGTCGAAATGATGCTGCTCCCTCACTGCTGTGCCCCCTTTCCGTTCGCGTACTGTTCAATGACCCTGGAGGCCGCGACGATGGCCTCCTCGATTTTCGTGTAGCCCGTGCAGCGGCAGAGGTTGCCGGACATGGCCGCGTGGATCTCCTCGCGCGTGGGATGGGGATCGCGGTCGAGCAGCGCCTTGGCCGCCATGATCATTCCGGGCGTGCAGTAGCCGCACTGAATGGCGCCGGCGTCGATAAACGCCTGCTGCAGCGGGTGCGGTTCGTCGGCGGTGCCGATGCCCTCGATGGTCTCGACCGTTCTGCCGTCCGCTTCGAGCGCAAACACGCAGCACGAGTTGACCGCGCGCCCATCCATGATGACCGTGCAGGCGCCGCATTCGCCAAGGTCACAGCCCTTTTTCGCGCCCGTCAGGTGCGCGCGCTCGCGCAGCACGTGCAGAAGCGTCTCCTGCGGCTCCACCGTGAACACGCGGCTCTCGCCGTTGAGCGTCAGGCGGATCGTGTGATTATTTTCAAGCATGATGTTCTATCTCCTGTGCAGAATTTGCTGTTTGTTCCGTATTGGCCTTATTCTCCCGTTTCAGCCGCTCCGTGAGCTGCGACAGATACTGCTCATCGACCGGAGAATAGGCGTCGCGCAGCAGCATTTTCGACTGCTGTAAGTAAACAGACACGTCTTTATTCAAATATCGTCCAAAAACAGCCTGAATGTCCGGTGAATCCTGCATTTGCAGGCTGATCTGTGCAAACATGCGGTTCAGCACGCCCACTTCGTAGCAGCTGCCGAGCCGCTGGGCGTAATCGTCAGCCTTGATGAAAAGACTCAGCGCCTTGCGGTACTCGCCCTGCACAAAGCAGAGGTATCCGTAGTAGGCAAACGCGATGCCGCGCCCCCACATCAGCTCCACTTTGTTGAACTGGTCGACCGCCTGCGAAAGGAACTCGTCCGCACTCTCAAAGTCGCCCGCGTCCAGCGTGGCCTGTCCGGCGTAGGTGTAAAACGTCGCGATGCCGCCGGTGAGAAAGTTTTCCGTGCAGATGGAGATGGCACGCGTGTAGTACTGCATCGCCTCGCCATAGTGCATGCGGTTGCGCTCCACCTCGCCGAGCCATGCGTACGACGCCGCAAGGTTAAAGAGATATTTGTCCTTTTCGCCCGAGCGCTCGAAAATCTCGATCGCCTGCGTGAGCGAGGCGTAGCCCTCCTCGATGCGGCCCGACATGATGGAGCAGAGGCCCGACAGGCGCATCCAGATGGCGCGCTCCTCGGCCTTGCCGTCGTCGCCGAGCACGGTGAACGCCTTTTCGACGACCTCGTGCATCTGCTTGGTCTCGTAGCGGTCAATGTAGATGCAGATGAGCTGGCGGTAGGCCTTGATCATGTTGTTGCGGCACTGTTCGCTGTCCGAATCGCGGTTGAGCTCGATGAGCGTGCGGATGTACGGCTCGCCCTGCGAATACTCCACCTTGCGGATGTGGAAGCGGCCCATCATGTGGTAGTAATCCGACAGGAAGCCGTGCTTGTCGCTCTCGTCGAATTTGCCCTGATTGGCCTGCACCTGCGTTTGGATGTCCTTGAGGATGCGAAGGATCCCGGCTCTGTCCGACGAGTCGAGCTGGAGGTCGTCTTCCGCGTCCGCCGGCAGTGTCTCCCCGCCGAGCACCGGATAATATTCGTGGGACAGGTTGAGGTAATTGTAAACGTACTCGACGTAGTACTTGAGGTATTTGCGCTCGTTGCCCGCGCGCTTGCTGTGGTACATCAGCTTGGTGTAGAGCGCGTTGTCCGCGCTCGTGCCGCTGAGCCTGCTCTCCAGGCAGCAGGAGATCTTTTCATGCAGGATACGCCGCTTGGTGAGCGAAAGCTCGCCGTAAACGTACTCGAGAATTTTCTGGTGGCTGAACTGGAAGGCGACGCTCTCGGCGCGGATGACCTCGCGGATGAGCTTTTTGTCGATGAGCTTTTCCAGGATCGTGATGAGCTCGTACTCCTCTTTTCCCGAGAGCGAGCACATCAGGTCAAACGATGCGC
Organism: Oscillibacter sp. ER4; assembly: GCA_963623615.1. Classification (GTDB taxonomy): domain Bacteria; phylum Bacillota; class Clostridia; order Oscillospirales; family Oscillospiraceae; genus Hominicoprocola. Next base: position 4,160 of record CAVFND010000022.1, read on the forward strand.
CGTCGAAGAAGAATGAGAGCAAATCAAGGATGCTGCGCTCCTCCGACGGCAGCGACATGATGCGGATGCGGATCGTGTCGCGCATGTTCGGCGTGATATCAGCCACCGAGCCGTTGAACTTGAGGTTGTTGACCGTCTCAATGATGAAAAACGGGTTGCCCTCGGTCTCGCGGAAGAGCTGCTGGCGCAGCGCGGGCGTGGAAAAGCGGTCCGGCAGCAGAAGGTCTGCAAGCTGCCCCGTCTCGTCCACGGAAAATCGCGGCAGCTGGAGCTCCGACAGAAAGCGCGCAGCCTTCATCTCCTCCAAAAAGCTGCCCACATACTGGTGCCGTTCGTCGCGGACGCCGAAAAGGAACAGAATGCGGTGGTTCTTGTCCGAAGTCAGGATGTCGCGGATCAGCGAGATCGACACGCTGTCCGCCCACTGGAGATCGTCAAAGTAGAAGATCATCCGCTGCGCGTGCGACAGGCGCAGCAGCGCGTAGGTGATCGCGCGCAGGTTGCTGCTGCCGCTCTCGGTCGTGATGTCGTCCTGGTCGATGGATTTTTCCAGATCAACCTGCCAGAGATACGGGAACGCGCGCGACACCGCCGCCCGGAAGAGCGTCGCGTCCGCGCCGCTCGCGCGATTTTTAAGGTCGCGCCCCAGCTGCTCGAAGATGTTCTGCCAGGGCTTTAGGACGTAGTTTTCCTCGGCGCGGTAGCAGCAGGTCTCGTAAATGGCCGCCTCTGTTTTTCCTATCGAGGAGAGCACCGTTTGGAAGAGCTGCGTCTTGCCGATGCCGGCCTCGCCGGTCACGGCGAGGCTGACCGCGCCGCGGCCTTCGGAAAATTGCAGGATGTCGTCTACGAGCTTCCCGCGCTCTTCCTCGCGGCCCATGAACGGGCCGCTGTCCTTTTCGCTCTCCGGCGAGGTGATGCTCTCTTTTTGCGAGAGCACGTGCAGCACGCTTTTGTTGCGCTCCTGCCGGATGCCCTGCACGAGGGCGGTGATCTCTTCGCTCGGCGACTGGAACAGCTCTTCGGAAAGCAGCTTTTCCAGCCTGTCGTACAGTGCCACCGCCGAGGAATACTCGCCCCGCGCGCGGTAAATTTCAATTAAGTAGATATAGCCGAACTCGTCAAACTCGTCGAGCGCCATGAGCTTCTGGCATTCCAGCTCGCAGTCCTTGTAGCGCTCGTCCTGAAACGCCGCGACGATGGACTCCTTGAGCCTCTCCTGCAATAGCCCGCGGTAGTGCTGGCGGTTGTTGAGCAGCCATTCGTTGTAGTATTCGTTGTCCTTGAGATAAAAGTTTTCGAGAAAGTCGCCCGCGTAAAAGCTGAAATCGGTCAGATTCTTGTCGTTAAAACGGTCGATGTCCAGATCGATCTTGATCTCGGGGTTGATCTGGATGACATTTTTCGATGCGCCGACAAGAAAATCGCGGCCGAGCTCTCGCCGGATGACGTAAATGGCGTTGCGCATGTTGGACTGCACCTTGTGCTCGTCCGCGCTGTCACCCCAGATGATGTCGGCAAGCTTGGGGCGAAACGTCTCCTTCTCGACAAGAAGATAGTACACCAGCGCCTCGGCCTGCTTGAACGGCAGGTTGACGGTCTTCCCGTCGAGCAGGATGCGGCCCGAACCGAGCAGCTCCGCAGATATCTTTTGCATCAGGCTATCTCCTTTCTTCTCAGGATGATTCCTTTTCTTCGCCGCCCCGCTCCATCGGGTATGGCGTTTGCGAGTATAGTATAATAGCTATTTTTCACAAAAGCAAGCGTTTAATTCGCGTTGAATTCATTCAACTTTTGTGCATAATATCCCAAAGCGACCGGCACGAGGTGACGTGCCGGCCGCTTTGGCTTGTGTGGAGAAGCGGGATGCTTACAGCTCGCCGACCGCTGCTTCCACAGCGTTCAGCAGCTCGTCAGATTCGATGAGGCCGATCGTAGCCTTGGACTGGTTGCCCATGTAAATGTCTTCGTTCTGGAACTTGATGAGTTCGTTGACCTTCTCATAGGCGATGGACGTGCCCTTGCCCAGCTTGAACTCGCCGAGCTGGTCCTGCGTGATCCAGATGCCGCGGGAGGCCAGCAGCAGCTCGATGCCGAGGATCTTTTCAAGATTCTTGATGACGAGCTTGGCCTTGCGGGCGGCCCAGGGCGCCATGGAGACGTGGTCTTCCTGGTTGGCCTTAGTGGGGATGGTGTCGCAGACGGAGGGGAACGCCAGCGTCTTGTTTTCAGACGCGAGGGCGGAGGTGGAACAGCAAATGATGTTGTAGCCGTAGTTCAGGCCGATAGGCTCGCCAGCGAGCGCCAGAGGCAGGCCGTAGCTGATAGTGGGATCGCACAGCGTGAAGCAGCGGCGGTCGGAGACGTTGCCGATCTCGACGAGGGACATCGTCAGGATATCCATCGCGAAGCCGGTGGGCTCGCCGTGGAAGTTGCCGCCGGAGAGGAACTCGTAGTGGCCGTCGCCCTTGGGGAAGATCAGCGGGTTATCGGTGGCGGCGTTGATCTCGACCTCGACGAGGTGCTTGACATAGTCAAGGTTCTCGCGGCAGACGCCCTGCACCTGCGGCATGCAGCGGAAGCAGTAGTTATCCTGCACGCGCTCCTGATAGTGCGGATGCATGATGTCGTGCTCGAGATGAACCTTGCGGGCATCCTCGGTGACGCGGGTGGAACCCTCGACGAGCTTCATGACGTTGGCAGCGGCCTTGATCTGGCCGGCGTAGGGGCGGGCTTCCTGGATGCGCTTGTCAAATGCGCGGGTCTCGCCGCGGATGGCTTCAAGAGACAGCGCGGTCGTGATCTCGGAGAGCTTGTAGAGGCGCTCGGCGTCGTGCACGTTCAGGCACGCCATACCGGCGAACATCGTGGTGCCGTTGAGCAGCGCCAGGCAGTCCTTGGCCTTGAGCTGGAACTCGACGGGGGTGACGCCGGCCTTTTTCAGCGCTTCCTGTGCGGGCATGCGCTCGCCCTGATAGAAGGCCTCAGCCTGGGGCACGCCGATGAGGACGGAAACGATGTGCGCCATGGGGGCGAGGTCGCCGCAGGCACCCACGCTGCCCTGCCAGGGCACGACGGGATGCACACCCTTGTTGAGCAGCTCGACAAGGCGCTCAACGACGACCGGACGCAGGCCGGAAACGCCGCGGCAGAACGCGTTCAGACGGACGCACATAGCCGCGCGGACCACTTCTTCGGGAGCCGGATCGCCGACGCCGCCGCAGTGGGACAGAACGGTGCGATACTGATGCAGATCGCTCTCTTCGATCGTGACCTTGTGGTCCTTGTGCTTGCCAAGGCCGGTGTTGAAGCCGTAAACGGCAGGCGCGTCATCGCGCATCCATTCACTCTCCATGTAGTTGCGGACTTCGGCGATGTGCGCCATGCAGTCCTTGTCGATCTCGACCTGATAACCGTTGCGGGCAACGTTGACGACGTCTTCGATGGAAAGATCCACGCCGTTGAGAATAACCTTGTTCATTTGCTTTCTCCTTTTTCTCAAATCTTTGTTGGGGCTGGGGGAACTTGCGCTCCCCCAGCCAAAATTAACAGCTTACGGGATGATGTCTTCTTTAGCCTGCTCGGGAGTGATGCGCTCGATGGTCCAGCCGGTCCAGATGCAGATCAGCGAGACGATGGGGCAGAGCATGGAGAAGAACATGTAGGGCGCATAGGCCGCGGTGGCGCAGCCGAGCGTTGCGAGGATATAAACACCGTCGGTACTCCAGGGGCAGAACGGCGCGCAGATCGTGCCAACGTCCTCAAGGATACGGGACAGGTTCTTGGGGTGCAGGCCGCGCTCACGGAAGGCCTCGCGGAACATACGGCCGGGAAGCACGATCGCGACATACTGCGCGGCGGTGGCGAAGTTGGTGAAGAGCGTGGCGAAGATGGCGGTGGTCATCATGGCCTGATCGCTCTTGGCCTTGCTGAGGATCTTTTCGATGATGGCGTGGACAGCGCCGGTGGTCTCGACCACACCGGCAAACGCCAGCGCGATCAGGATCAGGGCGACGGTATCGAGCATGCTGGACAGGCCGCCGCGGTTGACGAGGCGGTTGATCTCGGCAACGCCGGTATCCATGCTCACGCCAGTGTACAAGGAAGCGAGGATGGTCGCGAGGCTCGCCTTCTGGAAGATGGCTGCGAAAATGCCGCCGAGAGCGGAGACGCCGATCAGGCCGGGGATGGCGGGCACCTTGAAGACGACCATGAGCAGAACGCACAGCGGGGGGACGAACATCACAGGGCTGATGGTGAAGAACTCCTTGAGCGTGCTCATGTAGAGATCAACGGTCTCCATGCTGGCCGTGCCCTTGACGACCGTGAAGCCCATGATAGCGTAGATGATAAGAGCAATGATGATGGACGGAGCCGTGGTGGCAACCATGTGTCTGACGTGGGTGAACACCGTGGTACCGGCCATGGCGGGGGCAAGGTTCGTGGTATCGGACAGAGGGCTCATCTTATCGCCGAAGTAAGCGCCGGAGATGATCGCGCCGACCGTCATGCCGAGGGGAACCTGAAGCGCGGTACCGACGCCGACCAGCGCCACACCGACGGTGCCCATCGTCGTCCAGGAAGAGCCCGTGAAGGTCGAGACCATGACGCACAGGGCGCAGGACGCGAAGAGGAAGATTTTCGGGGACAGCCAGGTCAGGCCGTAGTAGATCATCGTGGGGATGATGCCGCCGAGCATCCAGGTGCCGACGACCATACCGATGATGAGCATGATGAGGATGGCGGGCGCGGAGGCCTTGATGGTCTCGCTCATGCCCTTTTCCATTTCATCCCAGGTAAAGCCGCTCGAAACACCCGCGATGGCGGCGACGATCGTGGCGATGACCAGAGGGATGTGTGCCGAGGTGCCGAGCAGGTTGATGCCGCAGAGGATCAGCGCAAACACACAGATAAAAACGACAAGCGCTTTTCCGAAGCCGACGGTCTTTTTTGTTCCTGTTGCAGAGTTCATTTTCTATTCCTCCCAAAAAATGTAATGGTATTCGTTATGGGGATGTTGCTTTCTCGCGGTAATGTTGTGAGGGTTCCATGGCTTATGACTCGCACCTCCCAGCGCTTGGCTGCCTTTTGTTTCCTTTGCGGAACTTTATTACGGCAGCAGGATCATTGACAACGCTAACTGTAAGCATCAAAAATCAAAAAATCGTCAAATTTTTTGTAAAATCGCTTTGATGCTTTAAATTTTTTTGACGTTGCAGGGCAAAGCAGGGTTTTCTTGACGCTCCTTTGACGGTTGTGGTTCACTATAGGGCGTCAGTAAGGGGTTTTGCCGCCGCATTTTGCGACTACATTCTGCCCGTTCAACGTTTTGGGAGAATCCATTATGAACTATCAATACATCGGCAAGAGCACGCCCGTCAACAATTCCCGCGCCAAGGCCAGCGGCCTTCTGCGCTACGCGGGCGACATGAAGCTGCCGAATATGCTGCACATGAAGCTCGTGCTCAGTCCCGTCGCCCACGGGATCGTCAAAAAAATCGACGCCTCCGCCGCGCTTGCGACGCCCGGCGTCGCGGCGGTGCTGTCGTTTGAAAACACGCCCGGCACCAAATATAACCGCGGCCGTGTCCGCGCCCGCGAGGACGCCGTCGATCAGGAGACGCTTTTCAGCCGCCATGTCCGCTTTGTCGGCGACCGCGTGGCCGCCGTGCTGGCCGACACGCCGGAGATCGCCGCCGCGGCGGCGGAGAAGATCAAGCTCGAGATCGAAGAGCTGCCCGCCGTCTTCACCGTCGAGGACGCGATGAAAGAGGACGCGCCGCAGCTGCACGAGGACGGCAACACCGTCACGCTGCCTGAGAGCGGCTTTGGCGGCAAATACGCCGACGCGCAGGGCGAAGAGTTCATCCACCGCTCGCAGACGCAGCGCATCACGCACATCGCCATGGAGACGCACTGTGCCGTGGCTGACTACAATCCCGGCACCGACCGCATGACCGTCTGGTCGCCCACGCAGGCGACGTTCGGCGTGCGCTCGTCCATCGCAGCGCTCTTCCACATGCCGATGAGCCATATTCGCGCCATCAAAACACCGATGGGCGGGTCGTTCGGCTGCAAGCAGGAGATGATCCTGGAGCCGCTGGCCGCCGCCGGCGCAAAAATGACGGGCCGTCCCGTCAAGCTCCAGCTTGACCGGCGCGAGACCATCCTCTGCACCGTGCTGCGCCACCCGATCAAAAGCGAGGTCCGCGCCAAATTTGACGAAAATCACATCTTGAAGGCCCTCGACCTGACCGCTCAACTCGACGCGGGCGGCTATCAGGGCATCTCGCCGGACTACATGGGCTCGATGTTCAAAAAGCTCGCGTGGGTCTACGGCGTGGAAGACGTCGAATATCACGCGACCTCCACCTGCACGAATACGCCCGTCTCCGGCAGCTACCGCGGCTGGGGCGGACCTGAGACCGCGTTCATCATGGAAAACATGATGAACGCCGCCGCGAGAAAGTTCGGCATTGACCCGCTGGAGCTGCGGCTTAAAAACGTGCTGCCGCCCGATGCGATCAGTAAGATCGGCAGCTTCCCGCTCGGCGACGTCCGCCTTGAGGATGTGCTGCGCCTTGGCAGCGAGCGCTTCCACTGGCAGGAGCGCCGCGCCGCCGCGCAGGCGCAGGATCGCTCCGGCCGCTATCTCAAGGGCGTCGGCCTCGCCGTCGCCACCCACACCTCAGGCTACTATCCCCGCCGCCTCGACTGGGTCACCGTCACCGCCAAGCTCGAAGAAGACGGCTCGGCGAGCTTCAACTGCAACATCCACGACCACGGCTGCGGCACGGTCGCCGCGCTCAAAAATATTGCCGCGGAGGAGCTTTCCATCCCGCCCGACACCATCGACTTCCCCGAGGGCGACACGGAGTACAACGCCCTCGACAACGGCTGCTACACGAGCCGCACGATCTATGTCACCGGCCGTGCCGTAATGGAAACGGCGCAGAAGCTCAAGGCCCTGCTGCTTGAAAACGCGGCAAGGCTCATGGACTGCGACGCAGAAGACCTCACCTGCCAGAATGGCGAGATCTTCGTCACGACCGATCCCTCGCGCCGCAAAACGTATAGCGACGTCGTCTATTACTCCGCCGACCAGTACGGCGGCAGCGGCGCGATCTTTGTCTCTCACACCTACCAGCCCTCGTCCAACCCCGGCCCCGCCTCCGCTCACTTTGCCGAGGTCGAGGTCGACACGCTCACCGGTCTCTGCCGCCTGACGGCATTCACCGCCGCGCACGACGTGGGCAAGGCCATCAACCCCGAGATCTGCCGCGGGCAGGTCGGCAGCGCCCTGCAGCAGGGCATGGGCCTCGTCTTCTGCGAGCAGGTCAAGGTCGACCCGAAGACCGGCCAGACGCTCAACGCCACCATGCAGCGCTACCACGTGGCGCGCGCGTGCGACTTTCCGCACATTGAGACGGTGCTTGTCGAAAACGGCAGCCCCGAAGGGCCTTACGGCGCCAAGTCCATCGGCGAATCCTGCTTCGTTCCGGTCGCGCCGGCGCTGCTCGCCGCCGTCAATGACGCGCTGCAAACCGATCTGACCACCCTGCCGCTGACGCCGGAAAAGATCATCCGCGCCGTGCAGGAAAAACGCAAGGAGGCGTCGCTCTGATGGAAATTTGCTTTTGTTTGAACGGGAAAGACACCGTTGTCAACGCCCCGCCGGAGCGCCTGCTTGTCGACGTGCTGCGCGAAGACCTGCACCTGACCGGCACAAAGCGCGGCTGCGGCGAGGGTGAGTGCGGCACCTGCACGGTGCTGCTTGACGACAGGGCCGTCCACTCCTGCATGACAATGATCGCGCAGGTGAACGGCCATCGCGTCATCACGTCCGAAGGCGTCGAATCCGATCCGCGCATCGCGCCCATCATCCCCGCCTTTGTGAACAACATGGCCATTCAGTGCGGCTACTGCACGCCTGGCATGGTGATGAGCACCGCGGGTCTGCTGCTCCACAATCCCGATCCTACCGAGGAAGAGATCCGCACCGCAATCTCCGGCAATATCTGCCGGTGCAGCTGCTATGAACAGATCCTGCGCGCCATCCAGCAGGCCGCGCTCGAAATGAAGGAGGCGGCCAAATGAACTTCTTTCAGCCCACGAACCGCGAAGAGCTCGCCTCTGCCCTCGCTTCCCTCTCCGGCGGCTCCATTGTCGCAGGGTGCACAGACTTTCTGGCCCAGCGCAACGGGAAGGTCTGGCACGCGGACGCTATTTTGAGCATGACGGAGATGCAGGAGCTCAAGAAGATCGAATTGACCGGCGATACCCTCGCCGTCGGTGCGGTGTGCGTGCATTCGCAGGTCGCGCAGTCCCCCATCGTGCGGCAGTATTTTCCCGCACTCGCCATGGCGTGCAGCCAGGTCGGCTGCGCGCAGATCCGCAACCGCGGCACGCTCGGCGGCAGCATCGGCACCTCCTCCCCCGCGGGCGACGTCTACCCTCCCCTGCTCGCGCTGAATGGCGCAGCCGAGGTGATGAACAGCCGCGGTGAGGTGCGCACCATCCCCGCA
>CAVFND010000023.1:0-12463 GCA_963623615.1 Oscillibacter sp. ER4
ATTTATGAGCGGGTGCATTTCTGCGCCGCTCATGCTTTTACAGCTCTTTTTTGTTGTCGGCGCCGGGAGTGGTGACGACGACCTTTTCCGGCGTGATGACGAGTGCGCCCTTGGCGGTCGCCGCGCCGTTGAACATCTTTTCCACCATGGCCTTGAAGGTCGTGATCACTTCGCCATCCGTGACGTACTGCGCCGTGCCCTTGATCTGATAGCCCTCCAGATTCTGCGCGTCGTAGACGGAGATGGCGATCCTGCCATGGTTCGCCGCGATGTTCCTGAGCGTCGTCTCCAGAAATACATCGCCCACGACCAGCTTGCCATCCGGCGCCACATCCTTGAAGGCAACAGGCACCACATTCGGTTCCCCTTCATCACAGGTGGCCAGATCCCACATGCCGCTTTTGAGCAGCTTGACAACATTTTCATTCAGCATAACTCGTTCCTCCTTGTATTTTGGCCTCGCGGCCCGTTTGCTGCGCTCATTATAGGAGAGATATCGAGAAAACGGAAGATATGGGCTAATTTATGAGTTGCTCATGAATTTCAGAGTGGCATCCGGTGATTCGGACACAAAGATAGCGGATATCCGCGCAGGCGGGCATCGAGTAAAGCCCGTCCCCCTTGCATGATATGAAAAACACCAGCATATTCTCTATCAAAAGGATCAGGAGGATGTGCTGATGTTTTTTCATTTCGACCGCAAAAAGGCAAAAAAGGAGAAAAAGCCGCCGCGTTTTCTGGTGCTCCGCCGCAAGTGGCTGACGTTGGGCGCGGCGGCGCTGGCCGCTGCGGCGATCTTTGCCGCCGTCAGTTACCCTACCGCTGTCAGCGCGTCGGCGGCGACGCGCCAGCTGCCGATCTACTGCGTGCAGCGCGACCAGAAGGTGTGCTCCATCTCGTTCGACGCAGCGTGGGGCGCGGACAACACGCAGAAAATTCTCGACGTGCTGAGCGAGTACGGCGTCATGTGTACCTTTTTTGTCGTGGGCAACTGGGCGGATCAGTATCCCGAGCAGGCCAAAGCCATCGTCGAGAGCGGCAATGAGCTCATGAACCACTCCAACGCGCACGACCACTTCAACTCGCTCACCGCCGACCAGATCATCGCGGACGTAAACACCTGCAACGACAAGATCGAGGCGCTGACCGGTGTCCGTCCGACGCTCATCCGCTGCCCGTTCGGCGAATATGACGACCATGTCATCTCTGCCATCCGTTCGATGGGCATGGAGCCGATCCAATGGGATGTGGATTCCCTCGACTGGAAGGGCATTTCGGCGAGTGAAATCACAAAGCGCGTGACGAGCAAGGTGCAGAGCGGGTCGATCGTGCTGTTCCACAACGCGGGCGAGCATACGCCTGAGGCGCTGCCGGATATTCTTGACTACCTGCTCGCCGAGGGGTACGAGATCGTCCCGATCTCGAAGATCTTGCTTACGTGCGACTACACCATCGACCACGAAGGCCGGCAGTGCCCGGCAGCGCAGTGAGCGCGGCGTACTTAAAGCGTGTGAAAACGAAAAAGAGGGGAGCTCTCTTACAAAGAGAACTCCCCTTCATTGCTTGATTTTCTGCGTCGCAGGCTCGCAATTTTACGCGCCGATGATGATCGGGACGAACGCCGCGCAGGTGATGCACATCAGCATGCCGGTGCAGAACGAGTAGGCCATCGTCTCGGGATTGCAGCACTTTTCGACGAGCGGCAGGCACAGGTCGGTCGAGGCCGTGCCGGGCAGCGTGATGGCTTCGATATAGCCGATCTTGCTGGCGACGAGCGGCAGGAAAATGAGCCCCAGCGCCTCGCGCAGCACATTGTGCAGAAACGAGACCGCGCCCGCGACCGCGTGCCCCGCGCCGGAAATGACGCTCGGCGCCATCGTGTACCAGCCGAAGCCCGCGCTGATGGCGAGCCCCTCGCGCAGCGTCATCGGCGAGACGGCAGCGTAGATCACGCCCGCGAGCAGAGAGCCGAGCACGGAGAAGACGGGCACGAGCACAACGCCGAGCCCCGCGCCGCGCATCACGCGCGCGATGCTGCCGCTGAGCCCCATGCCAAAGCCCACAAAGCCGAGCATGATGCTCAGGCCGATAACGAGCCATGTGCTCGAAAGTGTTTCAAACCGCTCGGGTTCGATGAGCCGCGGCAGGACAAAATAGCCGAGCAGCATTCCGACGACGACCATCAGGAAAATGATGATCGAGGATTTGACACCCGACGTATTTACCCCGCCGCCGTGCTCGACCGTCGCGTCTTCTGCGTTGACGGGCAGGGCGTGACGGTTGAGATGCGCGATCTTGCGCGCGGCGGTCGCGCCGAGCATACTGCCGACGGCCGTGAGCAGCGTGATAAACAGCGCCTGCACGCCGATGCTGCCAAGGCTTGAGGTGACCTCCTCGTCCGCGCCCATGCGCAGACCCATGAGGAAGATTAGAAAATAGATGAACAGGTTCGTCAGCGCGTCCAGAAAGTGAAATTTGTCTGCATAGCGGCGCAGCTTGCTTGCGATGAAATAGCAGACGATCATGATGGACCAGTAGAGAGCGAGCAGTGCCATGGGAAACTTCTTCCTTTCGCCGCGGTGCGGCTGAAATTGAACGAGGGCGGCGCGTGATCCGCGCCGCCCTCTGCTGCTTTGGTAAAATCGGGGAATATCAGGCGAGGGTCTTGACCCAGGCGGAGTATTTGGCAAGGTTCGCGTCGCGCTCCTGCGCGTCCGCGCCCTTGGTGAGGATGTAGACCTTGATCTTCGGCTCGGTGCCGCTCGGGCGAACGACGATGTGCGTGCCGTCGGCAAGCTCGAAGCGCAGCACATTCGAGCCCGAGAGCGCGATCTTCGTGACCTCGCCGCTCGCGGCGTCGCGCGCGGTGCCGTCCGCATAATCCTTGTAGGTCGCGACCTTGACGCCCGCGATCTCGCTCGGCGGCGTCTCGCGCAGGGACTTCATAAGAGCGGCCATCTTCTCCGCGCCGTCGAGACCCGGCATGACGAGGTTGTGCGTCTTTTCGCCGTACCAGCCGTACTTCTCAAAGAGCGCGTTGAGCGCGTCAAAGAGCGTCATGCCCTGGGAGTAGTACCATGCGGCCATTTCGGTGAGCAGCAGCGAGGCCGTGACGGCGTCCTTGTCGCGCACGTAGTGGCCTATCATATAGCCGTAACTCTCCTCGTAGGAAAAGATAACGGTGTTCTTGCCTGTGCTTTCGAGCTCGTTCATCTTCTCGGCCATGAACTTAAAGCCCGTGAACGTGTCATAGCAGTCAAGGCCATTCGCCTCCGCCACGGCGCGCGCCATCTCGGTCGTGACGATGGTCTTGAGCGCGGCGGCGTTCGCGGGCAGCTTGCCCGCGCGCTTCATCGCGCCGATCAGGTAGTCGAGCAGCAGAACGCCCGTCTGGTTGCCGGTGACGGGCTCGAACTCGCCCTGCTTGTTGCGAACCATGATACCGACGCGGTCGCTGTCGGGGTCGGTGCCGAGGATGAAGTCAACGTCGTTCTTCTTGGCAAGGTCGATGGCGAGGTAGAAGCCCTCGGAATTCTCGGGGTTCGGGGATACGACGGTCGGGAAATTGCCGTCGATGACCATCTGCTCGGGCACGCAGAGAAGGTGCTTGATGCCAAGGCGCGTCAGCGCCTCGGGCACGAGCTTGTGGCCGCAGCCATGGAAGGGCGTGTAGACGAGCTTGAAGTCGTCTGCGACCTTCTTGACGGTCTCGTAGTCGTTGACCATGCTCATAACGTTTGCCATGAAGCGCCTGTCGCAGTCCTCGCCGAGCATCGTGATGAGACCCTTAGAGACCGCCTCGTCAAAATCCATCGATGTGACGCCGGTGAAGATGTCAATGTGCTCGAGCTCCTTGGCGATGGCGGCGGCATGCTGGGGCGGCAGCTGCGCGCCGTCGGACCAGTAGACCTTGTAGCCGTTGTACTCCTTGGGGTTGTGCGACGCGGTCACGTTGATGCCCGCCTCGCAGCCGTATTCGCGCACGGCGAACGAGAGCTCGGGCGTCGGGCGCAGGGACTCAAAGAGCTTGACGGTGATGCCGTTGCCCGCCATGACGCAGGCCGCGGCGCGCGCAAACTCCATCGAGTGGTTGCGGCAGTCCATGCAGATGGCGACGCCCTTTTTCATGGCCTCTTCGCCCTCAGCGCGGATCACGTTGGCAAAGCCCTGCGTCGCCCAGCGGATGACGTGGCGGTTCATGTTGTGAAGGCCTGTGTACATCGTGCCGCGCAGGCCCGCCGTGCCGAATTCGAGCGGGCCGTAGAAGCGGTTCTCGATCTCCTTTTCGTCATTCGCGATGGCTTTGAGCTCGTTTCTCTCGTCCTCGCTCAGCGCGGAGGAGGCGAGCCACTTTTCATATTCCTGACGGTAATTCATTGTATGTCCTCCTGTTCCGGAATTTCATCAATGGGGCGGATCAGATTTTTCGCGTCCTCAAGCATCGAGGACGGCACATAGAGCCACGTGCCGCTGCCGGGCATGCCGAGTACGATCTTGCCGAACGAGCCCTCGCCCTCGTACTTGCGCAGCACGGGGATGTCATACGAGCGGAGCATGGCGCAGAGCATGTCCGTCTCGGCGTTCGTGTCCATCGCGACGGTCAAAAGCGCGGGCTCCTCCGGCGTGCCGTCGGCGGATTTGGGCCAGCGCTGCAAAAGATCGTTTTCTGTCTTGCCCCAGGTGAGCTTCACTTCATCCGACATGGGCGTTGTCCTCCTTTATGTTGATGATGGGTCATTTGTGGTATTTGGTTCCGGCCTCGATCTGGTAGGCGCGGTAGATCTGCTCGAGCAGCATCACGCGCGCTAAGTGGTGCGGAAACGTCATCGGCGACATCGAGAGCCGCAGGTCGGCCTTTTTCTTTAAATCCTCGTCGAGACCGAAGCTCGACCCGATGAGAAAGGTCAGCTGCGATGCACCGCGCGCGGCGAGCTGCTGCATTTTCTGGGAAAGCGCCACGCTGCTCATCTCCTGCCCCTCGATGCACATGGCGATGAGCGCGCCGCCCTTGGGGAGCTTCTGCTCGACGAGCGCGGCCTCTTTTTTGAGTGCCTGACGGATCTCCGCCTCGCTTGGTTCGTCGCCGAGGCGCTGCTCGGGCAGCTCCAAAAGCTCTAACTTGCAGTAGCGCGAGAGACGCTTTTCATATTCCTTGACGGCCTGCTCGTAGAAGGCCTCCTTCAGTTTTCCGACGCAAAGGACGGTGATCTTCTGCATACATGTACCTCGCTGATGGTATCGCGCGGCGCGGCGGCAAGGCGGACGCTCAGTCCGCTCGCCTGTAAGGCGCGGCCGACGGTGTATTCGGCAAGCTGGGGGGAGTTGTTCTCGTCGCTCAAGTGCGCGAGCAGAATGTCGCTCGTGCCCGCGCGGACGCATTCGACGGCGAATTCCGCCGCGGCGTCGTTCGACAAATGCCCGTACTCGCTCAGAATGCGCTGCTTGAGGTAGTAAGGGTAGCCGCCGTTTTTGAGCATCACGACGTCGTGATTCGATTCGAGCAGCAGCATGTCCGCGCCGAGGGCGACATCGTGCGCCTCATCGGTGACAAAGCCCGTGTCCGTCAGCACGGCGAGCGAGCCGGCATCGCTCTCGATGAGGTAGCCGACGCTCTCCTTTGCGTCGTGCGACGTGCGGAACGAGCGGATGTGCAGGTCCTTGATCATAAATTCCTTGCCTGCGGCAAAGGCGCGTAGGCGCGGTTCGGGATATTGGATCGCTGCCGCGGTGCCGAACGTCGCGTATAGCGGGGCAGGACATTTTTTGGCGAGTGTCGTCAGTCCGCGGACGTGGTCGATATGCTCGTGCGTGACGAGAATGCCGTCGAGATCATCGAGCGTAAGGTTCAGCGCCGCGAGCGACTGCGTGATGCGGCGGCAGGAGATGCCCGCGTCGATGAGAAGGTGGGTATCGTTGTGACAGACGAGCGCGGCGTTGCCGGCGCTCGAACTGGCGAGGGTGTAAAATTCCATGGGATGATTCCTTTATATCAATTCACCAAAATCATACCACAGCCGCGCGTAATAGTCAAAAAGAAAAAGCCCCCGCGCGGGGGCTCTGAGAGGGAGAAAAAAGCGCCGTCAACCGGCGGGGAAGGCGAGAGGTGCCATAAAACCATTTTCGCCGGTGCAGACGATGTCGCCCGCGGCGAGCACGCCGCCGCAGACGTACAGGTCGGCCTGACAGGGGAGCGTGGCGTCGGGGTAGTTGGTTACGACATAGGTGTAGCGCGAGAGCGTCTGTCCGCAATAGCGCGTGAGGTCGAAGCCCTGCGAGCGCTGGAGGTCGTTGTAGCTCAAATACGGCTCTTCGAGCGTTTCGCCCAACGTGACGCTCAGCGTTTCGATCGGCTGATCGTTCACCTCCCAGCCGAGGGAGGCAAGATACGCGATGCGCTCTTCGTTCGTTCCGGCGGCGATGACGGGCGGCGGAGATGAATGACGGCATGCACGCAGCGCCAGAAAGAGCGCGAGCAGCAACGCGAAGACAAGCAGAATTTTCACAACGCGGCGTTTGGAGCACTTAGCGGTGATGATGAACATGAAGCGACCACACCCTTTCGATAAAAGCTATTCCACCGAAAGAAAAAGTATGCTACACTTACACTACCCTTTGAAACGAAAAACGCAGGCAGAAAGGCGGAATCCACCATGGCACAGCAGAGACTCGACAAGATCATCGCCTCGACGGGGCGCTATTCGCGCCGCGAGGTCAAGACCCTCGTGCGCGAGGGACGCGTGCTCGTCGACGGGCGCATCGCCGCGAGTGCGGAGGACAAGTGCGACCCCTTGACCGCGCGCATCAGCGTGAACGGCGAAGAGCTTTTCTACCGCGAGCACACGTATGTGATGCTCCACAAGCCTGCGGGCGTGCTCTCGGCGACCGAAGACGGGCGCGGGGAGACGGTGCTCGACCTGCTTGCGCCCGAGTACCGCAAGATCGGCCTTTTTCCCGTCGGGCGGCTCGACAAGGACACGGAGGGGCTGCTGCTTTTGACCGACGACGGCGCGCTCGCGCACGACCTGCTCGCGCCGAAAAAGCACGTCGACAAGGTCTACTTTGTCCGCACCGACGGCGCGCTCAATGATGCCGACTGTGCGGCTTTCGAGCAGGGCATCACGCTCGGCGACGGGCTCGAATGCCTTCCGGCAAAGCTCGAGATCCTGAAGAGCGGCGCGCAGAGCGAGGCGCTGGTTACCATCCGCGAGGGCAAGTTCCACCAGATCAAGCGGATGCTCGCCTCGCGCGGAAAACCGGTCCTCTACTTAAAGCGGCTGCGCATGGGAACGCTCACGCTCGACGAGACGCTCCAAAAGGGCGAATACCGCCTGCTCACGGCGGAGGAGATCAAAAACCTGCGGAGAAGTGGGCATTTTGCCCAAGGGAAAACGGACGCGGACGAGTGAAAGAATGTCCGCCCTTTACGGAATGCCTAAAAAAGGAGAAAAAAATTGTGGAAAAGAGAAAAAAGTTCTTGCAATCGTCAGACGGAGAAAGTATAATAGTTCCATCAAGTTGGCAGAATGCACAAACTCCCTAATAAATCAAGGAGGCACGGAATATGTCCGGTAGGATTTTTCAGAACATCGTTTTACAGTTTAAGGAAACGACCGATACGGTCATTGGCGTGATCGACTCCGAGGGCACGGTCATCGCCTGCACCGACCTGCCGGAGATCGGCCAGCGCTGGCCGCATCTGGTGCAGCCCATCAACGAGGCCGAGGGCGCCTGCACCGCGCTCGAGGGCAAGACCTTCAAGGCGCTCGAGGGCTGGGGCGGCCAGTTCGACTTTGCGGCCTTCACCCGCGGCGAGGATGCGCTCAGCTCGACTGTCTGCAGCATGGCGACCGTCGCGCTCAACACCGCCAAGAGCTATTACGAGGAAAAGCACGATAAGACGTCGTTCGTCAAGAGCATCCTCTCCGACAATATCCTGTTAAGCGATATCTACGTCCGCGCCAAGGAGCTGCACGTCGAGGCCGAGCTCAACCGCGGCGTGTTCGTCGTCCGCCGCACGGACGAAAAGGCCGACGCCATCCCCGTCGAGACCGTGCAGAACATCTTCCCCGACCGGCAGACAAGCTTTGTCCTCTCCATGGGCGAGGACGATGTGGTGCTCGTGCAGCAGCTGGGCGACAATGTGGAGATGAGCGACCTCGAGAAGACCGCCGCGCAGATCGAAGAGACGCTGCGCGTGAACGGTGAGAGCACCGTGGTCGTCGGTATCGGCACGGTGGCGACGCACCTGCGCGATCTCGCGAAGTCCTATAAGGAAGCGCAGATGGCGATCGAGGTCGGCAAGGTCTTCGACACCGAAAAGTACATCATCAGCTATGAAAACCTCGGCATCGGCCGCCTCATTTATCAGCTGCCGACGACGCTGTGCGAAATGTTTTTGCAGGAGGTCTTCAAGAAGAACCCCATCGACGCGCTCGACAAGGAGACGCTGTTCACGATCAACAAGTTCTTCGAGAATAACCTCATCCTCTCCGAAACGGCGAGAAAGCTGTTCGTCCACAGAAATACGCTCGTCTACCGTCTCGAGAAGATCAAGAAGCTCACGGGCCTCGACCTGCGTGAGTTCGACGACGACATCACCTTCAAGGTCGCGCTCATGGTCAAAAAGTACCTCGCGTCCCGCGGCATCGAAGCGTAAAGAAAAAAGATTTGACAAGGGCTGTCTTCGGACGGCCCTTGTTTTTTCGCCTTTTTGCGGCAAAAAAGTTGAAAGTTTACATAATTACCTGTTGCCATCGCGCGTGCTTCGCGCTATAATAAAAACTGAAAATTTGCGGGATCGAGTCAGAACCTGCCGGAAACTGAGGGAAGAGCATGATACGCCTGAGCGATGTAGTAAAGGAATACGAGAGCGGCACCACGGCCTTGAAGGGCATTTCGCTTCGCATCGAGGACGGGGAGTTCGTTTTCCTCGTCGGCCCGAGCGGCAGCGGCAAGTCGACGATCATCAAGCTGCTCACCGGCGAGATCGTGCCGACGTCCGGCCAGATCGCCGTCAACGGCTTCAGCCTGACGAACATTGCCGAGCGGCAGATCCCGCTGCTGCGCCGCTCCGTCGGTGTCATCTTCCAGGACTTCCGCCTGATCGAGAAGAAGACGGTCTACGAGAACCTGAGCTTCGCCATGCGCGCCGTGGGTTCGTCGCCGCGCGAGATCAAAAAGCGCATCCCCTACGTGCTCGAACTTGTCGGCCTTGAGGAAAAGACCGACCGTTACCCCAACGAGCTCTCCGGCGGCGAGCAGCAGCGCGTGGCCATCGCGCGCGCGCTCATCAACAATCCCAGCACCATCATCGCCGACGAGCCGACGGGCAACCTGGACCCCGCCCGCTCGCTGGAGATCATGCGTCTGCTCGAGCGCATCAACCAGCTCGGCACGACGATGGTCGTCGTCACGCACGAAAAGGATCTTGTCAACCAGTTCAAAAAACGCGTCGTCACGCTCGACCAGGGCGTCATCACGGGCGATGGCGACGGCGTCGGCTATAATGCGAGGTAAGCTATGCGCAAACACGATTTTTCTTACTTTTTCGGCGAGGGCATGCGCAACATGTTCTCGCACGGATTCATGTCCTTTGCGGCTGTGGGCATCACGGTCGCCTGCCTTGTCGTCATGGGCACGTTTTCGCTCGTGGCGTACAATGCGCAGGTGCAGCTCCAGCAGCTCGAGAGCGAGTATGAAATTCTTGCCTTTGTGGACGAGACCTACGACAATGCGCAGGTGCAGGCCGTCGGCCGTGCCATCGAGAAGCAGCCAAACGTCAAGAGCTGTGAGCTCATCACGAAGGAAGAGGCTATGGAGGCTTTTGAAGAGAAGTACGAAGGCGACGAGCTCTTTCAGAACCTCGACCCCGAGATCCTGCGCGACCGCTATGCCGTTTATGTCGATGACCTGAGCATTTCGGGCGATACGGCGCAGGACCTGCTCAACAATATCGAGGGCGTTGTCAAGGTTCGCGTGGACGAGGATATCGCGGGCGGCTTCATCACGCTGCGAAACGTCGCGGGGGTGGTGTGCATCGCGCTGATCGCCATTTTGCTGCTCGTGTCGGTCTTCATCATCTCGAACACCATCAAGCTCACGACGTTCGACCGCCGCGACGAGATCGCCATTATGAAGATGGTCGGCGCGACGAACGGCTTCATTCGCTGGCCGTTCGTGTACGAGGGCTTTATGATCGGCCTTCTCAGCGCGGTGCTGGGCTTTGGCTTGCAGTGGCTGCTGTATGAATCGGTCGCAAAGAGCCTTGTGATGTCCGATCGCTTACAGCTGCTCACGATCGTCGACTTTACGTCGATCTGGCAGCCCGTGGCTGCGATCTTTGCTGCCGCCGGTATCCTCATCGGTGTGGGCGGCAGCCTGACCGCCATCCGCAAGTTTCTGCGCGTGTAAGGAGGCGGACGATGAGCAGAAAAAAAATCGCGCGCATCCTCCTGGTACTGACTGTCGTCGCGTCGCTGACGCTGACGGAGCTGACGCCGCTTTCCATGGTGCAGGACGCCTCCGCCGTCACGCAGGCGGATATCGACAAGCTCAAAGACGAGCTCAGCGGCATGAACTCGGAAAAGTCGCAGCTGGAAAAGGAACTCAAATCCATCCAGAACGACAAGAGCGCGGCACTTGCGCAGAAGGAAAACATCGACAAGCAGATCAATTTGCTCCAGTCGGAGATCAAGAGCGTCGAATCGCTCATCAGCGAGTATGAGACGCTGATCGCGCAGACCGAGCAGGAGATCCGCGAGAATGAAGAGGAAGAGGCGCGCCAGTACGAAAAGTTCTGCGAGCGTGTGCGCGCGATGGAGGAGCGCGGCACGATCTCGTACTGGTCGGTGCTGTTCGACTCGGCGAGCTTTTCCGACTTACTGAGCGCGATGGACTTCATCAGCGAGATCATGGACAGCGACCAGAAGGTCATCGACGATTTGCGTGCGCTGCGCGAGCAGATCGAGCAGAAGAAGGCCTCGCTCGAATCGTCGCTTGCCGAGCAGCAGAGCGCCAAGGATACGCTTGTCGCGAAAAAGAGCGAGCTGAACACCCAGCGCGCGGCGGCGGAAAAGGTGCTCGCCGACCTCAAGGCCAACGAGGCGCAGTACAAGCAGGTGCTTTCGGAAAAGGACGCGGCGATGGAGCGCCAGCAGGCGGAAATCGTGCGTCTTTCCCGTGAGCTTGCCGAAAAGAACGGCAACACCACTGTGACCTACGGCGGCTACATCTGGCCGTGCTCGAGCAAGTATGTCACCTCGCCGCTCGGCGCGCGCTATACGGGCATCGCGGGCGCGTCGACGAACCACGCGGGCATCGACATTGGGCGCGTGGGCTACACGACGCAGGCCGTCGCATCCAAGGCGGGCACGGTCATCATCTCGGCCTACAACAAGTACCGCGGCAACTACGTGGTCGTCAGCCACGGCAGCGGCAACACGACGACGTATCAGCATCTGTCGTCCCGCTCGGTCAAGGTGGGCGACTATGTAGCGCAGGGCCAGGTCGTCGGCATCACCGGCACGACCGGCGTGAGCAGCGGCCCGCACCTGCACTTCGAGATCACCGAGAACGGACAGATCATCAACCCGCTCAAGTACCTCACCGACTACATCAAGGGTTGGTAAACCGCATAACGCACAAGCTCCCCGCCATATACTGGCGGGGAGCTTTTTTGCGGGAGGGATACCTTTGCTGGGACTGGTTGGCTATCGGGACAAAGGGGAGAAAAACGGCGCGCGCACGCTCTGCGGCGTGCGCTTTTGCGCTGTCTATGCGGCGCGCGGCGAGGGAATGCTCGCCGCATTTTCGGCAAAGCGCGCGGCAAAATATTTGCAAAAGCGCCATGTGCGCTATGCCGTGTTTCCCAAGGATTATCCGTATGAGGAAGTGTTTGCACGCTATGGCGTCGTGTCGCCGCCCGAGCAGCCGCTGCGCATGGCGAAGGCGGCGGAGATCATTCGCTGCGCAATGGCACGCTTTGACCTTGCGCCGGAACGCGCCCGCATTGCGCTCTGTGCGGACGCACAGAGCGCAGCGCTCGAAGCGGCGGCGCGCGAGCTTTCTAAGGACGTGCGGTATCTGTCGCTCTGCGCGCCGAATGACGAGCGCCTTGCGCGTACGCTGCGCTGGGACTGCGGCGCGACCGCCCACACGGTACAAAGGGGAGAGACGATCACGGCTGATCTGACCGCCTGCTTCGATGAGATTCTTCCATTGAGCGGCACCGTGTTGCCGCTGCAAAGCGGCGCGCTTTCTGTCGCCTATGGGACGGAGAACTTGGGCGATGCGGCGGCGGTCTGGAACGCAAATCAACTCATCTGCGCGCTGTACACCTCGCTTGCGCACCGCGCAGACGAAATTTGGGTAAAAGATGTGAAAATGCCGCCTGATGAGGGACAAAACGCAAACTTGAGGGTACCGCGGTAAAAGCATCCTTGACGCGAGGTAATAATTCTTTTAT
>CAVFND010000024.1:0-7027 GCA_963623615.1 Oscillibacter sp. ER4
ACACCGCGCTGAGCGTTCTGGGTGCCGTTCTCATCAAGCGCCTCGCCCCGCTTCTGGAGCGCAGCGGCATCTGGACCGTCGCCGGAACGCCCAATGTCCCCCAGACGGCCACGGCAGCAAGATCTTGACAATCATACGGAGGTAACACGATATGGACGTACTCAACTTGGCACAGGAGATCATTCGCGGCAAGCGCCTGACACGCGAGGATGACCTCTCCTTCTTCCTCACCTGCGATTTAGAGCCGCTCTGTCAGGGCGCGGACGAGATCCGAAAAGCCTGCGTCGGCGACAAGGTCGATCTCTGCTCGATCATCAACGGGCGCAGCGGCCGCTGTCCGGAGGACTGCAAATACTGCGCGCAGTCCGCGCACTATCACACGGAATGCGACGTTTACGACTTTCTCCCCGAAGAGGCGATCTTAGATGCCTGCAAGATGAACGAAAGCGAGGGTGTGGACCGCTTCTCCATCGTCACCGCGGGGAGAGCCCTGACCGGCGAGGAGTTCGATCAGGCGATCCACGCTTATGAGAGGATGCACCGCGAGTGCAAGATCGACCTGTGCGCGTCCATGGGCTTTTTAAGCGCCGAGCAGCTTCACCGGCTGCACGAGGCGGGCGTCACGAGCTATCACCACAACATTGAGACCTCGAAGCGGAACTTCCCGAACATCTGCACCACCCACACCTACGACATGAAGGTGGAGACCTTGAAAAAGGTCAAAGCAGAGGGCATGTGCGCCTGCTCCGGCGGCATCATCGGCATGGGCGAAACGTGGGAGGACCGCCTGGACATGGCGATCAGCCTTGCAGAGCTCGGCATCGACTCCATCCCCATCAACGCGCTGATGCCCATCCCCGGCACCCCGCTTGAGCACCTGCCCCGCCTGACGGAGCAGGACATCCTGCGGACCATCGCCTTTTTCCGCTACATCAATCCGGAGGCGAACATCCGTCTGGCGGCAGGCCGCGCGCTTCTGACCAACGACGGCGAGACCGCCTTCCGCGCAGGAGCCTCCGCCACAATCACCGGCAACATGCTGACCACCGCCGCCTGCGCAACGATCCGCAGCGACCGCAGCATGCTCGCGTCTCTTGGGCGGAACGTGACTCCCGCCTATTGGAAGGAGGCGTGAGGCATGGCAAAGGCTCTTTTTGTCACGGGAACCGGAACGGACGTCGGCAAGACCTATGTCACGGCACTGATGGTGAAAAAGCTGGCGAGATCCGGAGAGAACGCCGCGTATTATAAGGCCGCCATGAGCGGCAACCAGCGCCGAAGCGACGGCAGTCTCATCCCCGGCGACGCCCTGTTCGTGCAGCAAACGGCGGGACTTTCCCAGCCGCTTGACGAAATGTGCCCCTATGTCTACGAGCACGCATGGTCGCCCCATCTGGCGGCGCGCTATGAAGGCGATTTCCCTGAGCTGCCGGTCATCCGGCAGGGCTTTGAGGTCGTGTGCAGCCGCCATGACTATGTCACCGTCGAGGGCAGCGGCGGCATCCTCTGCCCGCTCCGCGTGGAGAACGGTGAGACGCTGTGGCTCGAGGACGTCATTCGCGCGCTGCAGCTCCCGAGCGTGATCGTCGCGGACGCGGGCCTTGGCACCATCAACAGCGTGGTGCTGACAGCGAAGTATATGCAGGAGAAAAAGCTCCCTGTAAAGGGCATTCTCTTTAATGATTATCACCGCGGCGACACGATGGAAGAGGACAACATCGCCATGTGCCGGCAGCACACGGGCCTTCCTGTGCTCGCCTGCATTCCCGACGGCGCGCAGGACCTTCCGATGGAACCAACCGATTTAGCAGCACTGTATGAGGAGGTATCGCTGACATGATCTGGTATCCGTATGAGCAGATGAAAAACATGAAAGCGCCCTATAAGATCATCAAGGCAAAGGGCGTCCATCTTTACACTGAGGATCAGGAGCTGATCGACTCCGTCTCCTCCTGGTGGTGCATGATCCACGGCTATCAGCACCCCGAACTGACGGCCGCCATTCAGGAGCAGGCCGCGAATTTCTGCCACGTCATGCTGGGCGGCCTCACCCACGATCCTGTCGAAAAGCTGTCGGCCAAGCTGGAAGAATTTCTGCCGGGCGATCTGAACTACTGCTTCTTTTCCGATTCCGGCAGCGTGGCCGTCGAGGTCGCCCTCAAGATGGCGCTGCAATACAACACCAACCAGTGCGACGATCATCCGGAGATGAAAAAGCGCACGCTGATCCTCGCGCTGGAGCACGCCTACCACGGCGACACCTTCAAGGCGATGGAGGTCGGCGACGATGAGGACTATCACTTCGCCTTTGATAAAAAAGAGGGCGTCGTCCATATCCCGACCGAGATTCCCGCGCTCGAAGAGGCTTTCGCCCTCTATCACGACAAGCTGAACTGCTTCATCGTCGAGCCTCTGCTCCAGGGCGCCGGCGGCATGAGAATGTACGACATTTCGTTTTTGAAGCGCGCCCGCGAGCTGTGCGACGAGTACGGCGTGCTGCTGATCTTCGACGAGGTCGCCACCGGCTTTGGCCGGACGGGCAACCGCTTTGTGGCCGATCTGGTCCTGCCGGACATTCTGGTGCTCGGCAAGGCGCTGACCGGCGGCTATATCGGGCACGCGGTGACGGTCGCCAACGAAAAGGTCTTCCGCGGCTTCTACAGCGACAACGAGCGCCACGCGCTGATGCACGGCCCCACGTTCATGGGCAACGCCCTTGCCTGCGCCGTCGCGCTCAAGGGCATCGAGATCTTCGAGCGTGAAAACTACATGGAAAAGATCAAGAAGATTGAGGAGATCTCCAGGCGTGAAATGCTGGGCTTTTCCGACGAGCGCATCAAAGAGGTGCGTGTGATGGGCGGCTGCACCTGTGTGGAGGTGTATGACCCCAAAACGCTGGAAGGCTTTCAGCAGTATGCCTATGAGCGCGGCGTATTCAGCCGTCCGTTCCTGAGCTATATGTACTCCATGGTCCCCTATGTCATCGAAGAGGACGAGCTGGTGCAGATCTTCACCGTTATGAAAGACTGGTTCCGCCGCGGATGACGCCCCTCCCCTCTCAAAGAAGCAATTGAATCAGAAAAGGCAAAGGCCGGTCAAGCAAGTGACCGGCCTTTGCCCTATGGTGAAGGTTCTATGGCTGCAAAATTTTATTCGCCGTCGGCGAGGAACTTCTCTTCCAGCACGAGCTGGTAGGACTTGTTGATGTCGTCATAGACGCTGCGGTTGCTCTTCATCTCGGGAACGACGGAGCGCAGCACGTCGTAGGCCTTCTGCGTGCCCTTGCCGAGGTGGACGTAGTCGCCGTTGCCGTCGCTCTTACGCAGGTCGACGGCCTGCGAGGCGAACAGCGCCTCCATACCGACGAGATAGCGCAGGTTGTCGACCATCTGGCGGCACTTGGTCACGGCCAGCGGCAGGTTGCTTGCGTGGTCCTCGATAGAGCCCTGCATGGGATAGAAGTCGACGGACGACGGGGTCGTGAGATAGCGATTCTCCGTTCTGCACCTCGTCATAGCCGTGGGCGCTGCCGTTGCGCGGGGCAAGGAAGCGCGGCAGATGCGTGAACTCTGGCATGCACATGCGGATGAGGCGGTAGTTGATTGTGCGCGACAGGTGCGCCAGCGCGATGGCCAGCATCTCAACACCGATAACGAGCGACGTCGTCTCGAAGTTCGAGTTGACAAAGACATCCTTCTTGTCGAGCATGATGCAGGGGTTGTCCGAAGGGGAGTTGATCTGGATGCTCAGGAACTTCTTGACATAGTCCAGCGCATCCTCGACCGCACCTGTGATGATGAAGCCGCCGCGGAAGGTCAGCGGGTCCTGCAGCGCGTGCTCGGGACGGTTGTCGCTATAGAGGTAGCTGCCCTCAAGATACTCGCGGCAGCGGGCGGCGCAGCGGATCTGACCGGGCAGGCCGCGCAGCTCGTTCACGTCCTCGCGCATCGGCTCGATGTTGCCGTTGAGGCCCTCGTAGTCGAGGCAGAAGATGCGGTCGGACATCTTGACGAGATTTTCGACCGCGTGGACAAGGATGGCCGCGGTGCCCTCGCCCTGACTGTTGGAGAGCATGATGGTGTGCGTGTCCTTGAGCTGGAGGTGCAGGGGCTTAAGGCCCTCTTTTTCCATGGCTTCCTTCGCGCTCACGATCTTGCCCTTGTAGTTGACGTCCTCCTCGCCGATAAAGGCAAGGCCGACGTGAGTGATGGTGGTGATGTCCGCCTCGCCGACGGCGCCGCGGCGCGGGATACGCGGCGTGATGCCGTGGTTCAGGAAGTCGCGGTAGCTGTTAGCAAGGTCGTCGGATGCGCAGGAAGCGCCGATGAGCATGTTGTTGAGGCGGATGACCATCATCGCGCGCACTTCCTCGTCTGTGTTGAACGGAGGTAAGCCGAGGGAGTGGGAGCGCAGCATCATGCGGTTCTGCGTCTCCATGAAGTCCTCGTCGATGGTGACGTCCTTGTTCTGGCCGACGCCGCGGTTGAAGCCGTAAATGGCCTTGCCGCCCTTGGAGAGTTCCTGCATGATCTCGCGGCCCTTGGCAAGGCGCGCGTAGGCGTCGGCTGCGATCTCGACCTTGCGGCCGTCGTAGGCGACATCATAGACGTCCTGTAAAGTCAGGTCGTGGCCGTTTAAAATCAAAGTGTCCATACTGCTTGTCCTTTCGTATTTTTGAAATTCAGTAATCCTGTTCGATCAGGGTGATCGTTTCTTCGTCAGCGTTGATCTCTATCCGGTCTCCAGTTTTTACTGCGGTGTAGAACGCGTCCTCCACGCGGTCGACCATCGGGATCTCCATAATGATGGCCGTGGAGACGAGCACGGTGTCAGGCTCACGCACGATGAAGCCAAGCGGCGCTGCGCCATTCAGTTCGAGCTTGTAAAGCCCGTCCATCTGTACGACGGAGCTGCCCTTCCCGCCCGGGAAGACGAGAACCTTATCCTTGACGCTCACGCCCTCGAGCGCGTGACCGGCTTCAGTCACGACGCCGGTCTTCGGGTCGGTGTGGTAAAAGAGGATCTGGTCGGTGCAGGTGAGCACTTCGCCTTTCACCTTGCCCGCGGCGATCTGGCGGCAGGTAAATGTCTTTTTCATCAGCACACCCTCCCCTGCTTTGCCCAGCGGATGCAGGTGGCTGTGTCGCGCACGGCCATGCGGATGCCCGCTGTCTCCATGTAGTATGCGCCCTTGGGCGAATCTGTCACGCCGGGCTTTCCGGCAAGATAGCCCCAGCAGCACGCCTCGTCCACGCAGGTATCGGCGATGAGGTCTGCGCCGAGGTCCAGAAGCCGGTCTTCCAGGCCGCTTTCCTTTGCCGCGCGCTTGATGGCGGCGGATGTCAGAATATGGATATCAGCCTTCGCCTTCTCGCCGCCGAGCAATCGCTCGACTTCTTCAATCTGCGCATACGTATAGTGCGGGCAGCCGAGAATGCAGTATTCGATGCTGCCGCCGGCCGAGGGGGAAAACGCCTCAAGCGTCTGCTCGAGATCGTCCTGCGTGATGGTGACATCCCTTTTCGGCGCTTTGCCGCCGAAAAGGTCGAGCCCATGCGCGGCCTCTGCCGTGACATTCGGGATGTGATAGAGGTCGCAGCTGCCCGAAACATTCAGCTCCGCGCCGAGCGCGATGAGCGCTTCGGTGCTGATCTTCTCGGGAAGGCCGAGGAACGCCGGAATGCCCTTGCCGATCTTCTTGCCGCAAAGGCCGAGAACGGCGTAGTCAAAGTCCGTCTCCATCTTCGCGTCCACGTGGACGGCGATGTCGGCGAGGCGGTTCTCCTGCAGAAGCATTCCATATTCGGGCGCATAGCCCGTCACGGCGGCACAGAGGGCGCTGGCCGCGCTCTCGCGGTTCGTGCGCGCGCCGAGAACGGCGTTGGCGTAGATCGTGGCATTCGTCTCGGAAAAGGCGATGATCTCGCCATACGACGGGACATTGTCGGCAAGATACGGCGTGCAGCAGTAGGTCAGGCGCGCGCCGAGGCCGCGGTAGATGCGCTCGGTCTTTCGCATATTCTCGACGGCGGCATCGCTCAGGCGGGAACGAAAATAGTCGACGGAGTAGCCGGGGTTAACTGTCGGTGCGATGGCGCAGGACGCCCCCGCGTCCAAGAGCTTGCCCGCAAACCAGATGTCGGCCTCCTGCGCGCTGAGCGATACATGCGCGCGGCTGACCGGAACCAAGCGCTCCGCGTCGAAGCACTTGCCCACGCCGATCTGGATCTGCATCGCCATGGCCTTGCCCCTGCCGAACGCGCCGTCCAGCATTTTCTGCTGGTGATCCGTGAGTTTCATGGGCGTCTTCCCTGCTTACTTCTTGCCGACGTCCAGGTTGCCGGCCTCGGTATCGTATCCGGAGTAGAAGCCCTGGCCGGTCTTCATGCCAAGGTGGCCCGCATCGATCATTTCCTTGAGCTTGGCGGGCGGCTTGTCGCGCTCGTCGCCGCTGGCGGCGTAGTAGGAATTTTCAATATTGTAGATGGTCTGGAGGCCGATGAGGTCCATCAGCTTGAACGGGCCGATGTTGCTGTGCCACTCGGTCATCCAGCCGCGGTCGAACTCGGCAACGTCGGTGACATAGCCGTTGGCCCACAGGTACAGGCACTCGCGCTTGACGGCGCGCCACACGCGGTTGATGGAATAGCCCTTGATCTCGCGCTCGGTGATGACGGGCTCAAAGCCGAGGGTGTGATAGTGCGCGATGGCAGCCTTCTTCGTCTCCTCCGATGTGCTGGGGTTCCACATCATTTCAAGATAGCTGTTGCGGATGGGGTCGTCGTGGTCGACGGAGAACGTCAGCGCCTTGCGCTCGTCGCTCACGTCCTTATAAATATCGCTCATCAGGAGCGAGGAGGTGTTCGAGTTCAGATAGCAGTGCTTCGGGCAGACCTCGTCGAGCTGCTTGAAGACCGCCTGCTTGACTTCGATCTTTTCCGGCACGTTCTCGACGACGAGGTCGGCATCTTTGCACGCCTCTTCGAGCGTCGTTGCGTAGTGGATGCGGCCGCGGACAGCGTCGGCC
>CAVFND010000024.1:7037-12305 GCA_963623615.1 Oscillibacter sp. ER4
CCTCATCCTTCGTGAGCTTCCCCTCTTCGATGAAGTGGGCGAGCCACTTGTCAATCTTATTCTTGCAGGTGTCGATCGACGGCTGCGTGCGGCTGTAACCGGTCACGTTTTTGCCGTAGAGCGCGTTGCGGAAAGCGATCATCGACCCCTGCGTGCCGATGCCGACGATGGTGACGTTTTTGATGTGATCTACTTCAGACATATTGCACCTCTTAAATTCCGGAGGGATGGGTCTCTGCGCCTCCGATATGATGATTGCAGTATAACACGCCATCGTTGAATTTACGTTTATCTTTCAACGCTGCTGATAAAATTTTTTCGCGGACCCATTTGGACCCGTTTTTGGAGGAGATGGTCTCCCCTATCGCCCGCCGGAAACGACGGACGATAGAGCAAGAGAAGGCAAACCCGGAAAGGTCTGCCTTCTCTTGGAGCATTTGAATTACTTCTTCTGAGCAGGAGTCTTACCGAAGGTGAAGACCTGATACAGATAGCGCAGGAAGATCGCGGTGGTGGAAACGCCGGCCACGATGGGGGCGACCCAGCCGATGATCCAGTCGATGCGATTGATGATGCCGAAGCTGTAGAAGCAGGCAAGCGCCACATAGACAAGGCACAGAGCGCCGTCGATGCCGAACCACTCGACCTTGATATCCTTCTTGTACTCTTCTTCGCTGACGGGGCCGGAAGAGGTCATGACCATGCCCTTTTCAAGGTTCACGCCGTCAGGCTTGGCAAAGCCGGTGTTGAGGACCTTACCGAACTGGTTGCCGATCAGGAAGGCGATGAAGGAAATGGGCAGGGACACGAGCATCGCATCAACGTTGCCGCCGAGGGCCTCAATGTAGAGCGGGTTATAATTGAACCAGAGCCAGGAGATAATACCGACAATCATGGAGCAGAGGCCGGCAGCATTGGTCTTCTTGCCGTCGTACATGATGGCAGCCATCATGGGGACGAACAGAGCGGACATGGAAAGGCTCGTGACAAGGATCATCGCGTCATAAATCAGGGTAAACTTGAATGCCACGCTCAGACCGATAACACCGAACAGCACACAGGCAGTGCGGGAGATGAGGATGGACTGCTTGTCGGTGAGGGGCTTCTTGCGCAGAACGCCGATGATATCGTTAGACACGATCTCGCCACCGCACAGATAGTAGGTATCCATCGTGGAGATGATGGCGCCGAGCATTGCGAAGACGAACAGGCCGCGGCCAACGGGAGGCAGATTGCTGAGAACGAGCTGCATGTAGGCAACCTCGGGCTGGACGACCTGCGAAGGATCCATCGCGCGGATGACGATAGCGGTGAACATCAGACAGACGTCCATACTCAGCCAGATGGAGAAGCAGGTCAGCATGGCGCGCTTGCCGGTCTTGGGACCGTTGGAAGCGGTGAAGCGCTGATAGAACGCGGGGTCCTTATAGACGTTGATGCAGATAAGGATCAGCACAATCGCCTTGCCGAGAGGAATGCCGCCGAACGGGGTCATCATCGCGGGATCAACCGTGCTCAAGATCTCATCGAGAGCAGCAAAGCCGCCCACGCCGTAGAACGCGCTGGGGAAGACAAAAGCGACAGACACGATCATCAGGAAGAAGAAGATCATATCGGTGATGGCGACGCCGAGCAGGCCGCCAACGCAGGAAAGGCCAATGGAAATGGCAATGACGATGGCTGCGGCGACGAACTTGTTCATGTTCCACGCGGCAACGCCGACATAGCCGCAGGCGCCGATCTCAGAGATGGAGAGGCAGGACGCCAGCAGGACGATTGCGCCGATAAAGGAAGCAATGCGGCCGTAGAAACGGTCGAGCAGCTCGGTCATCGTGGAATTGACCTTGACGGAAATGCGGGGAGCGACCCACAGAGCCAGCGGGAAACGCACAAGGTGCGCACCGATGGACCAGATAAAGAATGCGGAAAGGCCCATGGTGGTAACATAGCCGACCGTACCGATCGTGCCGTTGCCGCCGTACCAGGATGCGGCGATCGTACCGACCGCGAGAGACCAAGGCAGCGCCTTGTTGGCGTGGTAGTAGGCTTCCATATCAGTGTTCTTCTTGCTTGATAAGATACTGACAGCGAAGATGCCGACCACGCACAGGACAATTGTAATATTGTCAATCAGTGTAAGCATTTTCTCCTCCTGTTGTTTCGATGCAGGGAGGGATCTGCCTTCCTCCCTGCGAAGTTTGAGCGGGATGCCTGTTATTTGCGTCTTCCTTACCGCAAAATTTGTTGTCTTTCCCGCACTGATAACACTATAGCACAGTAAAGTTTGAAAAACGTTGAATGATTTTAACGAGTCCCCAAAACAAAGCTTGCCAATTTTCAACGCTATTTTAACGCCGCACTATTATAATGTAAATCATCAAGCTGGAAGCAATTTGTTTTATTTACTGCAAGGAGGTTTTTACAAAATGAGTGAAACTCTGATCTTAAACGGAAAAGACCTGACGCTGGAAGATCTTTACTCCGTCGTTTATGACCGCCGCCCCGTCCAGATTGACCCCGAGGTCATCCCTCTCGTCGACAAGTCCCGCCAGGTGCTTTTTGACATGGCAGCCGACGGCAAGCCCGTCTATGGCCTGAACCACGGCGTGGGCTGGAACAAGGACCGCGAATTCAGCCAGGACTTTTTCGAGCAGTACAACCGCAACCTCATCAACAGCCACTCCCTTGGCGTCACGCCCTATGCAAGCGTCGAAGAAGTGCGCGCGATGATGTGCATCCGCCTCAATACCGCGCTCTGCGGCCGCACGGGCATCGCCTCGAACATTCTGAAAATGTACGAGGAGTTCTTGAATCACGGCATCCATCCCCGCGCCATGCGCCGCGGCGCTGTCGGCGAGGGCGACGTGAGCACGATGAGCATGATCGGTCAGGCCATCATCGGTCAGGGCGAGGTCGAGTATCACGGCGAGATCATCCCCGCGATCGACGCCATGCGCGCCGAGGGCATCGAGCCCGCGATCCTCGGCCCGAAGGACGGCCTTTCCATCGTCTCCTCGAACGCGCAGGGCGAATCCATGGTGGTCCTGCTCGTCAAGGAGGTCGAAGAGCTCATCAAGCTGAGCGACGCCATTTACTGCCTGCACCTTGAAGGTCTCAACGGCGGCCTCCAGCCGCTCGGCGAGCGCGTGAACGAGGCGCGCGGCCTGCCCGGCCAGATCCACTGCGCCGCGGAGTGCCGCAATTTCCTTGAGGGCAGCTATCTCGAGCATCCTGACTCCAAGCGCGCACTGCAGGACCCCCTCTCCTTCCGCTGCGGTGCGGCGATCAACGGCTCTGCCTATGATTCCCTTGAGTATGTCAAGAAAATTCTCGAGCTCCAGATCAACCGCACGGACGACAACCCCTGCATCCTCTACGAGGAGGGCACGACGTCCGTCAGCCCGAACTTCGAGGTCACGACCCTCTCCCTCGGCGTCGACATGCTGGCCGCGGCGCTGTGCCACATGTCCCACGCCATCGTCAACCGCCTCTACAAGATCGTTGACCCCGGCTTCACAGGCCTCAATCGCTTCCTGACGCCGCACGAGGTCAAGACCATCGCGTTCTCCACGATGCAGAAGACCTTTGCCGCGCTCGACGCCGAAAACCGCTGGCTCGCCAACACGACCACGCTCGATATCACTTCGTTTGCCAACGGCATCGAGGATCACGCCAGCAACCTGCCGCTCGCCGGTATGCGCTCTCTTCGCATCGTCGACAACCTGCGCTACATGCTCGGCATGGAACTCATGCACGCAGCCCAGGCCGTCGAAATGCGCCGCGACCAGCGCGCCGACAACCTGCTCAAGCTCGGCAAGGTCACAGGCCCCCTCAAGGACGCCTACCGCAAGACCATCCCCTACTACGATGCCGACCGCAACCTCAGCATCGACATCGAAAAGTCCTATCAGGTCATCAAGGACGGCTCGCTGCTCAAGGTCATCGAAGAGGCCGAGCGCGCGTAACACACAACTGAAAATGAAAGAGGACGCATCCGGTCGGATGCGTCCTCTTTATTATATATTTTCGCTTACAGGCGGCTCATCAGCTTGGCAAAGGTGTCCGCCGTTAGGCCGCGGGCAGCCTCAGTCTTGTAGAGGCGGTTCGCCGGACGGCAGTTGTTGTGGATGGTCTCGGCGACCGTCGGCGTGATCTCTTCGACGAGCTTTTCATCGAGCACGCGTCCGCGCATGTACTCCTCCGCGTCCGTCACGCGGATTGGCGTGCCGCCGACTGCACCGAGCGACAGTCTCGCCTGCTCTACCTTACCATTTTCGTCCAGCCTGACGGCGGCGGCCAGTCCCTCGCGGGAGATAGACACGCGCTCGCGTGAGCCGATCTTATGAAACGCACTGACGTAGCCCTCGAACTGCTTTAAGTCGATCAGAATAGCCGTGACGGCCTGATCCGGCCGCAAGATCGTCTTCTGCGGACCGGTGATAAAACCGTTCACCGGCGTCACGCTCGCCGTGCCGTCCGCGTTCATCAGCTCAAGCTGAGCGTCATACAGCCACGAGACCGGCAGCATGTCGCCCGCGGGCGAGGCGTTGCAGAGGTTGCCCGCCATCGTACCCTTGGCGCGAATCTGCGGCGAGCCGACATCCGACGCCGCATCCGCAATGGCGCAGAACGCCTTGTCGTCCTTGAGTGCTGCGGTGATGCCGTTCATCGGCACTGCCGCGCCAATGCGCAGCACGCCGTTTTCTTTTGTAATGGTGTTCAGCTCTGGAATAAAGCCGGGATAGATCAGAAGGTCGGGCGCGAATTTACCCGCGCGCTCCTTGATGACAAAGTCCGTGCCGCCGGCGATGATCTTCGTCTTCTCCGTGGCGGCGGAAAGCGCCTGCGCAAGCTCGGCAAGCGTTCTCGGCGTTAAGCCCCGCACTGCGCTTCCCTCCTCTCTTTTGCGGCGCGCTTGACCGCGCGCACGATCTGCACATAGCCGCTGCACCGGCAGATATTGCCGGAGAGCGCCAGACGGATCTCGTCCTCGCTCGGGTCTGGATTCTTGCGCAGTAGCGCCTCGGCAGACATGATCATGCCGGGCGTGCAGTAGCCGCACTGGATGGCGAGTTCTTCGACAAAGCAGGTCTGGATGATGTCGAGCGAGCCCACTTCGGCAAGGCCCTCGATCGTCGTGACCTCGCGACCCTCAAGCTGAATGGCGGTGGTCAGGCAGGAGTGAACGGCTTCGCCGTCGAGCAGCACCGTACACGCGCCGCACTCGCCCTCCGCACAGCCCTCTTTCGTGCCCGTGAGGTGCAGATC